>JACPAP010000303.1 GCA_016180765.1 Gemmatimonadota bacterium | reverse complement strand
TGGCGAAGGGAAACGCGATCAGTTTCGAGGTGCAGGAACGGAAACTGCGCCTCGTCGCTGAGGTCGCCCGCAGCATCTGGCACGTCACCGCGGCTTGACCGGTCGGTTGATGCGATCGCTCAAGTAGTCCCCCCGTTCCCGGGGGTCGGCGGGCAGCGCCTCCAGTTGCGGGTCGGTGAGCACGTCGATCACTGACCCCACCGGCGTTGCCCCCTTCGGAGGAGGAAGGAGGCGTGACCGGAGCCACGCCCCTGGGTGGCTGTCCTTCGCACGCGTTCTGTGTTTGAACGCTTCTCCCGAGGTACCACCCCGTGCGGCCCTGCGCGGCGCGAGCCCGCGGCTAGCCTCGGCGGGTCGCTCGTGAGAGCCGAGCAGCGCGTTCTCGCACGATCCCCGCAATCAGACCATACACGTCCGAAGAACCGTAGCGTTCCGCGCATGCTTGAGTGGTCTCCAGCAGGGCGGCTTCGATCACGTCGGCCAGCTCCAACAGGCTCTCCCGGATGACCGCCCAAGACAGCCCCACCGAAGCCGCGAAGCGGCGCCAGTCGCTTGACTGGACGTTTCGTCCGTCCCAGGCAGTGCCGATCTTCATCGCCAGGCGTCGCTCGAGGTCGGCGTAGGCCTGCGTACTCACCAGATCGTAGTGCGGCGTGAGCCGCAAGCCGTCTGCGGCGTAGAGCAACGCGAGGTTCTTCGCGTGCGCATCCTCGTTGCCGGTCAGGTGATTGAATCCCACCCAGCGCACAAACCGTACCAGGTCCTCGGCGGGCAATGCTGAATGCTCCCGGATGACCGCAGCGCACCTTCTCAAGCCGGGCCCACCGTGGGCTTCGTACTTGCGGGCCGGTTCCACGCGCAGAATCTGGCAGAAATCCTCCCGATGCACTCGCGTCCGAGGCATCGGGCCGGCTGACGGAGCTCGCGGGCGATCGAACCGTTCAACGCAGTACACCCTCACCTCGGGATGTGCCACCCCGACGGGCGGCACGGCGATGCCGCACGCCGCGGCGAGCGTCATGCAGAAGAGCTCGTTTTCGAGGAGTCCGGGGTACGCGGGCAGCGGCTGCTTCAGGATGTGGCTCGTGACCGCCCCGCGGGTCGGCAGATACCAGCGCCCCGCGTCGTCACGGAGCAGCGCGATCTTCTCCTGGACCCCCGCCAGCGAGAGCCGCCCGCGGGTGATCGCGTTTGCCAGGGGTTGCCGATTCCCCGCGGAGAACACGGCCCTCAGGGTCTCGCGACCCGCGGCCTCATACTGAGGGTTCGCGGGCGGTGCGGTACCCTCGGGCCAGATGGCGACGGCACCCGGGCACTCCCCGCCAATGGCGCCAGCAACTCGAGGCTGTTCTCGGGCGACGTGCCCGCGGCGGCCGCGACGAGGCGCAGGAACGCCTGCTCCGGCAGCAAGTTCCGGAAAAAGGGCCCTGCCCGGCTATCCGGAAACGGTTCCGGGCGCTTGGGCAGCGACAGAGACAACGCCGGCAGGGCGTCGTTGTCCAGCGCCTCGGGCGTATACGTGAAACGCACGCCCCTCAAAGCCGCTTAGCTTTCGTGGACTCGCAGTCCGCTTAAATACTCGGCGATTCGCACACTCGCGCCAGTCGCGCCCGCTTTTCAGTGGTCCCCAGTCGCAGTACCTTACGCCCTCCACCACCCCTCCGACCATGCTCGTGAAACGCAAGAGGTATCGCCCGCTGCCGCTGTCCTTTCTGGCGGCCATCGCCTGTGCCGGATGCGCCGATGCCGGCGACCGGTACGTCGTGGGCGCCGTCGAATTCAGCGCGCCGGCGGGCAGCCAGGCGCACAACCTTCACGCCACCTCCGACGGCCGCGTGGTTCTCACCTGGCACGAGCCGACCTCCGGCGGCGGCTCGGCGCTCAAGCTCGCGGTCCGCGAGGCCAGCGGCACCTGGAGCGAGCCTCGAACCGTCAGGAGTTACGCCTACCACGTGAAGCTGGCGATCAGCGGGGATCACGGCGTGACGTGGAGCAAGCCGTTCTCGCCGCATCGCGACGTGTCGCCCACCGAGCACGGGTTCGTGAGCATGGTGCCCTGGGAACATGGGGCCGCCTTGATCTGGCTGGATGGGCGGGCGATGACGGGCGGGGAAGGCGCCGACCACGGCATGGGTCAGGGCGCCATGACGATTCGGTTCACCACGCTCGATGCGGACGGCAAGCTGGGCGAAGAGACGTTGTTGGATGACCGCACCTGCGAGTGTTGCCAGACGGCGCTAACGCAGACCGCTGGCGGACTGGTGGCCGCGTATCGGGATCGCAGCGAGACCGAGCTGCGGAACATCGCCATCACCAAGTTCGTGGGCGGCTTCTGGAGCGAGCCCACGCCGGTGCACGACGACGGATGGCATTTCCCCGGCTGCCCCGTGAACGGCCCGTCCTTGAGCGCCGTGGGGGATACGGTCGCCATCGCCTGGTTCACCGCGCCCGAGGAGCAGCGCCGCGTGTCGGTGGCCTTCTCCACCGACGCCGGCGCCACCTGGGGTGCCCCGATCCGGGTGGACGACGGCCGGCCGGTGGGTCGGGTGGACCTTGAGATGCTCGCCGACGGATCCGCGCTGGTGTCGTGGCTGGAATCCAGGCGGCAGGGCGCCGAAGTCCTGGCCCGGCGAGTGGAGCGCACCGGTCGAATGGGGAAACCGTGGGTCGCGGCGCGCAGCAGCGAAGAGCGCGCGAGCGGCTTCCCGCGCATGGTGCGGGCCGGCGACGAGGTGGTGTTCGCCTGGGTCGATGTGGGGGACGGCGGAGTCCGCGTCGCCGTCGCCAAGCCGGCGAGTTAGCTATTCGCCGTACGGAATCCAGATGTTCTTGATCTGGGTGGCTCGACGCAGAAACTCCTGGCCTTCGCCTTGCCGCGGCTCGCTCCAGTCGCGCGCGCGGCCGTAGCTCACCCAGGTCCGCTTCAAGTTCCCGGCTGACAGCCGCTCCACCGCCGCGCTCCCTTCGAGCGAGCCGAAGTGCCACATGGCGTCCACCTCGTCGTGGCTCGCCAGCACCTCGGCCAGCTCGTCGCGCTTGCCCGAGACGATGTTGATCACACCGTCAGGGACGTCGGACGTCTCCAGGACCTGATAGAAGTCGGTGGCGAGCAGCGGCCAGCGCTCCGAGGGAACCACCACCACCGGGTTCCCCATGGCCACCGCCGGGGCGAGCAGCGACACGAAGCCGAGGAGCGCGGGTTGGTCCGGGCAGGCGATGCCGATCACGCCGATCGGCTCCGGCATGGCCAGTGTGACGTTGCGATAGGGCGTGTGGTGCGCCTGGCCGTCCCACTTGTCGGCCCAGGCCGCGTAGCTGAAGAGCCGGCGGATCGAAAGCTCGACCTCGGTACCAGCGGCCTTCTCGCCGACACCGGTGAGCCGAACCAGCCGCGCCGTGAACTCCTCCGCCCGCACCGAGAGGTTCTCGCCGATGTAATACAGCACCTGCGCACGGTGGTGCGCGGTCGCGCGTCCCCAGGCATCCGCCTTGCGCGCCGCCTCCACCGCGTTCCGGATGTCCTTCCGGTTGCCCTGCGCCACTTCGCCGCCCGGGCGGCCGGCGGCATCGTGGATGATCAAGCTGTAGCCCTGGTCCGGGCGTACCTGCTTGCCGCCGATGTAGAGCTTGGCGGTGCGGTCGATCGGCGGACCGGCGGCCGCGGCGGCCCCGTCGGTCGTGGCGACCCGCTCCCCTCTCTGCCGCTTCTGCTGCCGCTCCTGCCGCTGCCCTTCGTCCCACGCCGGCTTCACATACTCCCAAATCCCCTCACGTCCACCTTCCCGCCCGAACCCGCTCTCCTTGTAGCCCCCGAATCCGGACGCGGCATCGAACACGTTGGTGCAGTTGATCCAGATGGTGCCGGCCTTGATCTTGGGCGCGATGTCGAGCGCGAGGTTGATATTCTCGCTCCAGACGCTGGCGGCGAGGCCGTAGGGCGTGTTGTTGGCCAGCTCCACCGCTTCCGCCGGCGTCCGGAACGACATCAGCACCACCACCGGTCCGAAGATCTCCACCTGGGCGATGGTCGCGGCCGGGGACACGTTGGTGCACAGCGTGGGCGGGAAGAAGTAGCCGTCTTTGGGAGCGCTCCAGGACGGCTGCCACACCGTGGCGCCTTCCTGCTCGCCCTGCCGCACCAGGCGCTGGATCTTCTCCAGCTGCACCGGCGCGATGATGGCCCCGATGTCCACCGCCTTGTCCAGCGGGTCCCCTACGCGCAGCGTCTCCATGCGCGCGCGGAGTTTCTCCACCAGCCGCTCGCCCACGCCCTCCTGCACCAGGATCCGCGAGCCCGCGCAGCAGACCTGCCCCTGATTGAACCAGATCGCGTCCACCACGCCTTCGACCACGCTGTCCAGGTCGGCGTCGTCGAACACCACGAACGGCGACTTGCCGCCCAGCTCGAGAGAAATCTTCTTGCCACTTCCCGCGGTGGCGACCCGGATCAACCGCCCGACTTCCGTGGAGCCGGTGGACGCGATCTGGTTCACGTCGGGATGCTTGACGATCAGCTCGCCGGTCCGGCCGTCGCCGGTCACGATGTTGACCTCGCCCGGGGGCAGCCCAACCTCCTCGCACAGCTGGGCGAATAAGATCGCCGTG
>JACPAP010000270.1 GCA_016180765.1 Gemmatimonadota bacterium | reverse complement strand
CCGTGGAAAGCTACACGGCGGCACGGTATCTTGGCTGGCCCAGCATTGGCACGGTCTTGCGCTCGTGGAGGATGCTTTGCGACACGCCCACCCTGTGGCTTGGCCGATGAGAGGGCGGCTCCCGCCGCGCGGTGGCGGGGTATGACGTACAGGAACGTGGTGCGCGCTTGCCGTCGGTGTGCAAACCAGCCTGTCCTGGGCGTCCCTCTAACGACCAGAGAGGACGATGCGCACCTTCGAGGGAGCGGGCAAAGGAGGCCGTACCATGATCCATCGAGTGAGTTCGCTGGCCGCGCTGTTGGGCGCTATCGTCATGGGCCCCGCTACCGCCCAAGAGACCAAGCCGCCGGCGATCGCGGTGACCGCTACGGGATCGGTGGACCTGTCGCCCGATTATGCGATCATCCGCGTGGGGGTGATCACGCGGGACCCGCAGGCGGGGCGGGCAGGTGAGCAGAACGCCCGGATCACGACAGCGGTGCGGGCGGCCCTGCGCCAGCTGCTCCGCGTGCCGGATGACTCGCTGCCATCGGCGGGGTACTCGGTGGTCACGGACTATGACCGCGACCGCCGGCCCAGCGGCTACGCGGCGCGGAGCGTCATTGAAGCTCGGGTCCACGACCTGACGCAGGCAGGACCGGTGGTGGACGCCGCCCTGGCGGCGGGCGCCACGCAGATCGCGGGTATCCAGTTCGAGTCCACCAGGCGAGACGCGGCGCGGCTCGAAGCGCTCGGCCGGGCGGTCGAGATGGCTCGCCGCGAGGCGGAGGCCATGGCGCGCGCAGCGGGAGGTCGGTTGGGCATGCTGGTCGAGGCGTCGAGCACTGGGCCCGCGTATCCGGTGGACCGAACCAGTAGGGCGATGTCGATGGCGATGGCCGCCGAGGCGCCGACCCCCATCGCCCCCCCGGAGCTGACGGTGCAGGCGACCATCACCGCGCGCTGGGTGTTCATCCCGCAGTAATGCACGCGGCGACCCTCTACGATCTGGTCGCGCCCGTGTACCAGCGCATCCTGGCGCCGCTGCACGACCTGGGCCTCTCCCGGGCGGTCGAGCGGGCGCTCGGCGCCGGACCGGAGTCGGTGCTGGATGTGGGCATCGGCCCGGGGCGTGGCATAGCACTCCTGAGCGGGGACGGGCGCCGCGTGGTGGGTGTGGACGTCTCCCGGCGGATGCTGCGCCTCGCTGATGCGCACCTCACCGCCGAGCGGGCCCGCGCGTCGCTCACGCGGGCCAATGCCCTGGCGCTCCCCTTTCGGTCGGGGTCGTTCGACGCCGTGGTGAGCACCTACCTGCTAGACGTGCTCACCGACGCGGAGATGGCCCCCGCCCTGAACGAGCTGGTCCGGGTGCTCTCCCCCGGCGGACGTCTCGTGCTGGGCACCATGGCGCTGCCCAACACGCTCACCCATCAGGTGTGGATGGCCGCGTACCGGGCACTGCCGGAGCTGGTGGGGCACAGCCGGCCAGCGGACCCGCATCCGCATCTGCGCACGCAGCCGCTCCGGGTGCTCCGCGAGGAGCAGGTAAAGGGCTGGGTCGGGATGCGGGTGCTGACGACCGTGAAGACCGGGTAACGGCGACCCAGGGTCTAGCCCGGAATGACCCCCCTAGCCTTGGGGTTGGCGTACCCCGGGAACACGGCCCGTGGGTCGGCGGCACCCAGGTGCCGGGTTACGACCTCGCTGAACAGGTCCCGAAAGTCGGTGGTGACGGCCAGGTCCCGCCCCTCGAACCGTTTGGCTGGATCCAAGGTCGGCCAATCCCCGTAAACCCGCCCGCCTCGGACGCCGCCACCCAGCACGAACATGGCCGTGGCGTGTCCGTGGTCGGTCCCGACGTTGCCATTCTCCGCGACCGTGCGGCCGAACTCGCTCATCGTGAGGACCACCACGTCCGCCATCCGCTCGCCCAGGTCCTGGGTGAACGCGGCGAGCGCGCGGCCGAATTCCGTGAGCCGCGCCGCGAGCTGGCCCTCAGTCGCGCCCTGGTTCACGTGTGTGTCCCACCCGCCGACGTCGGCGAAGGCGATCTCCAGTCCCAGGTCAGCCTTGATGAGTTGAGCGATCTGGCGGAGGGAACGGCCCAGCGGTCCCGGGGGATACTGGGCGCCGTTGGCCGGCTGGTAGCGCTGCGGGTTCAGGGCCTTCAGCATCTTGACCGCTTCGAACGCTTCCTCCGAGGAAGTCGCCACCAGCCCGGTCGCGGACCCTTGATACAACTCCTCGAAGGCCCGCGTCAGCCGGTCGCGGGCTGGCTCCGGAGCGCGCAAACCAAAGGCCTGCAAGTTGTCGATCGCCAGCGCCGGCGCCGAGCCGCGCAGCGCGCGGGGGAGCTGAGGCCCGATCGCCACGCCGCGAAACGGCGTCTCCTGGTGCTCTCGTGCGTGCCGCGCGGCTAGATACCGGTTGAGCCAGCCGTCCCGCGTGGACTTGAGGCCGGGCGTCCCGCTCTCCATGTAGTCCTGCGCGTCGAAGTGGCTGCGGGTGGCCTCGGGCGATCCCACGGCGTGGACGATCGCCAGCGACCCGTTGTCGTACAGCGGCTTGAGCGGGGCGAGCACCGGGTGGAGCCCGAAGTGGCCGTCTAGATCGAGCGCCCCAAAGGCGGCACCCGGTCGCGGGATCGCGATGCGCGGCCGTTCCCGATAGTAGAAGGGATCGCCGTGCGGCACGACCATGTTGAGCCCGTCCACCGCGCCCCGCTGGAAGAGGCAGACCAGCGTCTTGGTGCGATTGGCCGGTCCGGTCCGGCGTTTCACCGCGTACGCGGCGCGCGTGAGGAAGATGGGGTCGAGGCCCAACGCCACGAGCGCCAGGCCGCCGGCCTTCACGAACACCCGCCGGTCCAGCGAGTGTGCCCCGCCCGCACAGCCTTCACATCTCACACGCGGTCCATGTCGCCGGGCCGGGGTCCAAACGTCAGCCGGTTGAGGACGTGCAATGCGCGGGCCCGCTCGGCGGTGTCGGACGGCGACGGTTGGGCGCCGGGCGTTGGCCCAACCCTGACCGGACTCCAGGCTACCGCCGTGGAGATCAGGCCCGCCAGAAAGAAGGATTTGGTCAAGACCGCCATAGGACGCTCTGGAGGGAGCGGTTGTCGATATCGTTAGGACGCCGGTGACCGGGCGCTGTTAACTTCAGCCCTTGTGACCGTCCCCTTCGTTCCCCCTCCCCGCCGGCCCCGAAGCCGCCTCACCCCGGACCAATTGCCCAGCTGGTCCGATCGGCTGGCGGCGCTGAAGCACGTGCCGCCGCTCCTCAAGATGGTCTATGAGACGCACCGCGGCTATACGGTGGCCATCGTGGGCCTTCGCGTGGTGCGTGCTGTGGTTCCATTGGGGCTCCTCTGGATCGGCAAACTGATCATCGAGGGGGTCGAGGCCTCCTACCGCGGGGCGCAGCCGGTGGACTGGCCGCACCTGGCGCTGCTGGTGGGCATCGAGCTGATGATCGCCGTGGGGGGTGAGGGCCTCGCCCGGGCGTCGTCGCTGCTCGAGAGCCTGTTGGGCGATCTCTTCTCCAACCGCGTCTCGGTGCGGCTCATGGAGCACGCCGCCCGGCTGGACGTGGCCCAGTTCGAGGA
The DNA here is from genome assembly GCA_016180765.1 of Gemmatimonadota bacterium. Lineage (GTDB taxonomy): Bacteria > Gemmatimonadota > Gemmatimonadetes > Gemmatimonadales > GWC2-71-9 > JACPAP01. Next base: position 13,168 of record JACPAP010000270.1, on the reverse strand, counting down.
CGCCGAGACCTACGATCACCTGGAGCGGGCTCGCCGGCAGACGGTGGGGCGCATCGGCCTCCTGGCCCAGCTGTTGGGGACGGTGCAGGACCTGATCACGCTGATCTCGTTCACGGCCGCGTTGATCCTCTACGTCCCGTGGCTCCTGCTGCTGCTGGCGATCGCGGTGATCCCGGCGTTCCTGGGCGAGACCCACTTCGCGGCGCTGGGCTATTCGTTGCTGTTCCAGTGGACCCCGGAGCGCCGCATGCTGGATTACCTCCGGTTCACGGCGGCCAGCGATCAGTCGGCCAAGGAGGTGAAGCTCTTCGGCTTGTCGTCGTACCTGATCGGGCGCTATCGCCGCCTGGCGGACGAATTCTACGAGGCCAACAAACGGCTCTCGATCAAACGCGCCACGGTATCCACGCTGCTCGCGTTGATGGGCTCTCTGGGGTACTACAGCGCGTACGGCGTCATCATCTATCTCACGGTGATCGGCCACCGATCTCCGGCCGGCCCGTTCACGATCGGGGTGCTGACCTTTCTGGCGGGCTCGTTCCGGCAGAGCCGGGACCTCATTCAGCGGGTCCTGCTGACACTGTCCAGTGTGTACGAGGAGAGCCTTTATCTTCGGGATCTCTTCACGTTCCTGGGGCTCGAGCCACGGGTGGTCTCCAGGCCCGGGGCCCGGCCCGTGCCTCGGCCCCTCCGTCGGGGGTTCGAGTTCGAGGGCGTGAGCTTCAAATACCCCGGGTCGGACGTCTGGGCCGTGCGCGACCTCTCGTTCTCGCTGGCGCCGGATGAGTCTCTCGCCCTGGTGGGCGAGAATGGGGCCGGCAAGACCACGCTGGTGAAGTTGTTGGCTCGGCTTTACGACCCGGACGAGGGTCGGATCCTGCTGGACGGCGTGGACCTGAGAGAGTACGACCTGGCCAGCCTGCACTCGAACATCGGGGTCATCTTCCAGGACTTCATGCGCTACGCGTTCCTGTTCCGGGAGAACATCGGCGTGGGGCAGACGGAGTACATGTCCGAGGAGGACCGCATCCGTGAAGCGGCGCGCCGCAGCCTGGCGGACACGGTCGCCAGGCGGCTGGACAAGGGGTTCGACCAGCAGCTGGGCCGCCGGTTCGACGGCGGGGTGGATTTGTCCGGCGGCGAGTGGCAGAAGGTGGCTCTCGCGCGCGCCTACCTGCGCGAGGCGCAGGTCTTGATCCTGGACGAGCCCACCGCGGCACTGGATGCCCGCGCCGAGTACGAGGTGTTCCTCAGGTTCACGGAGCTCACCAAGGGCCGGATCGCCGTCTTGATTTCGCACCGGTTCTCCACCGTCCGGATGGCGGACCGGATCCTAGTCCTGACCGGCGGTCGGCTGGTGGAGCACGGGACGCACGAAGAGCTGGTGGGGCGGCGGGGGTTGTACGCGGAGCTGTTCAACCTCCAGGCGGCGGGGTATCGGTAGACCGCGGAGCGGTCGCTCCGGCATCCGAACTCCAAGGTTTACATGCACTTGCGCGCCTTCATGTGCAGGACTAGCATTTAGCGTGCAGGAAACCCAGACGAAGTCGCCGTTCCCGCTTCTTGATGGCTTCGGACCCTGATCGAGCGGTCGGGCGGGCCATAGGTGATTGGTCACGGAGCGGTTACGGAAACTCGTACCGCCAGTCCCCACGCTAGTACTGAAGGGCGGAGTGTTCGGGCTCGCGAACCCCGACGGCTCTCGTGAACAGGAAACCTTTGACATCTTCGAACTTCGCGATCGCCCAGGCGCAGGTCGTGTTGTTTACGCCTGACGAAGAGATTTCGGCTGCAAAGTTGCTCAAGGGCCTTGTGGTCCGCTGGGTTGACCTTTTCGACGCAGACCCGCTACTGCTGCCCGCTCCCGACGGCGCGCTCCGCGCGCTACCACGTCTCATCCTGAGATCAAAAACGGGCGATTGGAGATGCCAAGTGTCGTCTGAGCGGCTGGACGTCTTTTGGCAAAGGACGGGTGAAGCGGTACCCTTTCCCGGACTTTCCAAGGCCCTGAGCCTGCTGCAGGAATATCGGACTTTCCTTGGCGCGAGGGTCGCGAGGTTGGCCGCAGTCCTAACGCGCTTCGCGCCAGCGGAGTTGCCGGGCCTTGTCCTGGCTAGGCATTTCTGCACGCAACGGTGGTCCACTGCGCCCCTCAATCGCCCCGAGAACTTTGAGTTACACGCACACAAGCGCTTCATGCTGGGCGGTCGGTTCATGGTGAACTCGTGGGTCAGGAACAAGACGGCCACGGCCTCGTCAGGCTCTGCGGGCGAGCGGTCCATCGTGCTCGTTGAGCAGGATCTCAATACCCTGGCTGAAGACATCGCGTCTCGCGACTTCTCCCAGGATGAGATCGGCGCGTTTTTCCAAGCGGCCGAGTCCGAATTTGACACGATCCTGGGCCTATACTATCCATCCGGAGAACCTTCATGACGGCAGGTCTTCTCGCCATCACTCCAGGTTCGAACGAATCAGCTGTATATCGTGAGCGGTTCGGTGTCGAGCAGGCTGGAGGGACTCCGTATTCCCGCATTGCCCCGGGCCAAATGGAGGACTACTCGCGTTGCTTAGTAGCGGAATACGGGATACCGACAGCGCTCGGTACGGGCGTTGTGTCCCTGCTATATGGAACATCGCGCAATGCGTACTACGGATGCACAATGGTCCTTGGCCGCACAGCAGACCCTCCACCACTTCTGGGGAGTCAATGGAGCACAGCTGCCGGCAGGTGGACGTGTGGAGAGTGGTCATCTCCATTCACGTCGGTGCAAGTCGCCAATCAGGAGTCTTCTGAGGCTGTCGCAGCAGTGCGCGAGCTTGCCGAGCGTATCCAGCGCCTGCGAGTCGCGCCCCCGCCGTCCGAGGTGCAAGCGCTTGTTCAGCAAGTGATCGACGAACTTGCGGTCAGGGAGCAGGAGGACCTCGAGGCGTGGGCACGCAACCTTTCGAAGGATGTATCCGCTGCAACTGATTGACGGGTGACGCATCCACCTGACTGCCCGGCGTTCGAGTACGCTCAGCACCCTCGCCGTCAACAGGTCCTGAGTGGCAAGACCGCCGAGCTAGTGAGGAAACTCCGCTCGCGCACGTTGGACTCCCAGCAGTTAGCTGCTGACTCCCGACCAGCCCACGGAGAGTTGTTCAAGCAGCTAGCCCCGTCTGGGTACCAATACTATGCGGGCCATTATCGCGGCGAGCCGTTTCGGTATCTCAAGGAGTATGCTGTGACGATTCCGTCGGATCCCAGAGTGGGGCTAGCACCCGCTGGGGTACCCACTGCCATGGGGCTCCTCGCTAGAGAAATACTTGCCGGCCTAGCAGCGCTCGACTCTGTGCACGCACGTCCCCGCTCCCATGTCCCATCGGTCGAGAAGCTCTACTACACAGTCGTTTTCGCGTGCAGGGTTCTAGAGGTGCTCCTCAGGTTCCACCCCTATGCTAATGGCAACGGGCATGCTGCGAGATTCGTGGTGTGGGCCATCCTAGGCAGGTACGGTTATTGGCCCAAACGATGGCCCATCGATCCGCGACCGCCCGATCCTCCATACACGTCCCTCATAGTGGAGTATCGGAACGGGAATCACGAGCCGTTGGAGCGGTTCATGCTTGCAAGCCTCCGGCACTGAGCCCCTGTGCCCGCCTCCGCGCTGAGATCATAACCGAACGAAGGCCAGGGTTGCGGCTACTAGAGAGACGGGCCATTTTCCCCTCCCCCTGGCAGGAGGTACCGCGCGTGCGCGTGTACACAGGAGCAGCCATCCGGAATGTCGCGGTGGTCGGCCACGGCCAAAGCGGCAAGACCAGCCTGGTTGACGCCCTGGCCTTCGTGGCCGGCACCAGTAAACGGCACGGCTCCGTCAAAGACGGCAGCGCCCTCACCGACTACACCGCCGACGAAATCGAACGGAAATACTCCATCAGCGTCGGCCTGGCCTACGCCGAGTGGATGGACACCAAGATCAACCTGATCGACGCGCCCGGGTACCTGGACTTCCTGGGCGACGCCATCGCGGCCATCTACGCGGCGGACGCCGCCCTGATCGTGGTGAGCAGCACGGCCGGCGTCGAGGTGGGGACCGAGCAAGCGTGGGAGCATGCCGAAAAGCGCGGCATTCCCCGCCTGTTCTTCGTCTCGCTGATGGACAAGGAACATGCGGACTTCGAGAAGGTCTATCAGGACATCAAGACGAACCTGACGCCCAAAGTGCTGCCCATCGAGATCCCGGTCGGTGCGGGCGCCCAGTTCCACGGGATCGCCAACCTGCTCACCAAGAAGTGCCACATGTACCGCCCAGGTAGCAAGACCGGCGAGTACGACGAAAAGGAGGTTCCGGCGGAGCTGAAGGAGCCGTTCGACCGCTACGAGCAAGACCTGGTCGAGGCCATCGCCTCGACGGATGACGCGCTGCTGGAGCGCTACCTCGGAGGCGAGGAGCTGTCCTCGGACGAGCTGACCACAGCGATGCACGCGGGCGTCGCGCGGGGAGAGATCTTCCCCTTGCTCTGCGGCGCCGGGGAGCTGACCTACGGGACGCGGGCGCTGCTTACCGCGTTAGTCGAGCTGGTGCCCTCGCCCGCCGAGCGCGCACCGGTGGAGGGGCAGACCTGGGGCGAGGCCCAGCCGATCGCGCTGGCCTCCACGGACGACGAGCCGTTCGTGGCCCAGGTCTTCAAGACGGTGTCGGAGCCTCACGTGGGGGACGTGACCTTCTTCCGCATCTACTCGGGCCTGGTCAGGAACGGCGCCGAGGTGTTCAACGCGCCCCGTGGGGCGTCGGAAAAGCTCAACCACCTGTCCGTGGCGCTGGGCAAGGAGCGGACCGAGGTGCCGGAGCTTCACGCCGGGGATATCGGCGTCGTGGCGAAGCTGCGCGATACCCACACCAACGACACGCTCTCCACCAAGGACCAGCAGATCGTCCTGACCAAGATTCCCTTCCCGGACCCGGTGATCACGCTGTCGGTCGAGGTGAAGCAGCGAGGGGAAGAGGACAAGCTCAACACGGGGTTGCAGCGGCTGCACGAAGAGGACCCCACGTTCCATCACGAGTACAACGGCGAGCTGGGCCAGACCTTGATGCGAGGCCGCGGCGAGCGGCACCTCGAGATCATCGTGGGCCGGTTGGCGCGGAAGTTCGGCGTCCACGCGACGCTGGGAAAACCGAAGATCGCCTACCGCGAGACGCTGAAGGGGAAGGCCGAAGGGCAGGGGAAGCACAAGAAGCAGACCGGCGGTCGGGGGCAGTACGGTGACTGCTGGATTCGGGTGGCGCCGCTGCCGCGCGGCTCCGGCTTGGTGTTCGACGACCAGATCGTGGGCGGCGTGATTCCCCGGCAATACATCCCCGCCGTCGAGAAAGGCATTATCGAGGCCACGACACGCGGCCCGGTGGCCGGCTATCCCATGGTGGATTTCAAGGTGGAGCTGTTCGACGGCTCCTACCACGACGTGGACTCGAACGAGATGTCGTTCAAGATGGCCGGCATCCTGGCGTTCCGGAACGTGACTCCCAACGCGAGGCCGGTGCTGCTGGAGCCCATCGTCGAGGTGGAAGCCTGGACCCCCGAGGAATACCTGGGCTCCGTCATGGGGGACCTCTCGTCTCGGCGCGGCCAGATCCTGGGCACCGAGGCCGACGGCCGGATGAACAAGATCCGCGCCCTGGTGCCCGAGGCCGAGCTGGATCGCTACGCCACCCAGCTCCATTCCATCACCCACGGCCGCGGCACCTACCGGCAGAAGTTCCACGCCTACCAGGAAGTGCCGCCGGAGGTGGCGGCGAAAGTCGTCGAAGCGCGGAAGAAAGAACTCGAAGAAGCCGAGAAGAAGTGACTACGCCACGCGCTTGTTCCGTCTCTTGGCCTTTTTCGCGTTTTTCTCGGCCGGCTCGGCCTCGAAGGTCGGCAGGAAGTCGTATTCCGGCTCGCGCCCACCCGCGCCGACCAGCGCTTCCTCGTCGCGCGGTTGGCGCCATACGTAGCGCTTCCCGCGGTAATTCCGGAGCACCACCTCGTCCTCCGTGATGCGCACCACGTATTCCGGCAGGAGCGGGATCTTCCCCCCGCCGCCCGGCGCATCGATCACGAAGTGCGGCACCGCGAGCCCGCTGGTCCACCCGCGCAGCCCCTTGATGATCTCCAGCCCCGTCTCCACGGTGGTCTTGAAGTGCTCGGCGCCGGCCACTTGGTCGCACATGTAGATGTAGTACGGGCGAACCCGGGCGGCGAGCAGCTTCTGCATCAGCTCCTTCATCACGTCCGGGTCGTCGTTGACGCCCTTCAAGAGCACCGTCTGGCAGCCCAGCGGGACTCCGGCATCCGCCAGCATGCCGAGGCCCTGGACCGCCGGGGCTGTGAGCTCGTCCGGGTGGTTGAAGTGCGTGTTGATGTAGAGCGGATGGTATTTCCTGAGGATGCCGCACAGCTCGGGCGTGATCCGCTCGGGGAGGTGACACGGCACGCGGCTGCCGATCCGGATGATCTCGATGTGCGTGATCTGCCGAAGCCGGCTCAGGATCTGGTCCAGCCGGCGGTCGGAGAGGAGCAACGGGTCGCCGCCGGACAGGATCACGTCCCGGATCTCCTTGTGCTCCGCGAGATACTGGAACGCGCTCTCGAACTGGGACATGGGAATCTTCTGGGGATCGCCCACCTTGCGGCGCCGAGTGCAGAACCGGCAATAGGCGGCGCACACCGGGCTCACCAGGAACAGGGCCCGGTCGGGGTACCGGTGCGTGATGTTGGGGACAGGGCTGTTCTCGTCTTCGTTCAGGCTGTCGGGCACGCCGTCCACGACTTCCAGCTCCTGCAGGTCGGGCACGTACTGCCGCCAGATGGGATCGCCAGGCTCCTTGATCAGATCCACCATCGCGGGCGAGATCCTGAGCTCGAAGTTGTCGATCGCCTGCTGCAGCCGGTCCAGGTCCGGGAACTGCTCCGGCCCGAACTTCTCGACCAGTTGCTGGAGCGATGCGATGCTCCGCTGGCGCAGGAGTTTCTGCCAATCAGCCATGTGGTCGTTCTCTCCGTGAGGGAACCAACCGCTTGGTGTACACGACCAGGGCATCGTCCGGCGCGTAGAAGTCAGGAATGCGCGCCGTTGCCCCGTACGCCAGCGCCTGGTAGAACGCGCGGGTCGGACCGTAGTCCGGTCGCGAAGACGTTTCCACCACGACCAGCCGGCCGCCGGCAGCCACGATCGCCTGCTCGCACGCCGCCATCAGTGCGCGGCCGACCCCGCGCCGGTGGGTTCCGGGGTCCACGGCGATCCAGTACAGGTCCCAGGTGGCTGCGGTACCGGGCGTGGGGCCGTAGCAGGCGAAGCCGATGAGCCATCCCCCGTCGTCGTACGCACCCAGGGCGTGGTAGTCCGCGCCGGGCTGCTGGACGGCGCCGTCGAACACCTCCAGCGCGATGTCCAGCTCCGATGGCCGGAATACGCCGGTGGCGCGCACGATTTCGGCCACGCGGCCGCGATCGCTCGGGCGGGGGGGCCGGAGCGTGAGAGGGGGCGCCACGACGCTCACGCGGTGCGGACCTCCAGCGGCGGCGCTTCCACCAGCGGCCGGCGATCCGTGGACCGGGCCAGCTCCACCATGCGCAGGATCAAATCGTCGTACGACCATCCGGCCGCCTGCGCCATGCGCGACAGCCCGGCGTCGTCGGAGATATCCGGATTGGGGTTCACTTCCAGTACCCACGGCTGGCCGGTCTGGTCCAGCCGGAGGTCCACCCGCCCGTACCCCTGCCCCCGCACCGCCCGCCACGCGGATAGGGCCACGGCACGCAGCCGCCTGGCCAGCCACCACTCCACCCGCGCCGGGCAGACCGGCTGGGTTCCCAGATCCTCCGGGCACCCGCCGGTCCACTTGGCATCGAACGACAGGATGGGCCAGGCGCCCTCGGGCATGCAGCTGAAGTCGATCTCCGAGAGCGGGAGCGTGGTGCTTCCTACGATCCCCACGGCGAATTCCCTGCCGCCGATGTACTGCTGTACCAGCGCGGTGCCGTATTCCTTTTCGACGTGCGCGACCCTCCGCCGGAGCAGCCGGTGGCTGGTCGCCACCGACGCCTGGTCGATTCCCACGCTGGCGTCCTCCGCCGCTGGCTTCACGATGGCTGGCAGCGGGAAGTCGCTCGGTACCTTGCCGGCGACCGGAACCAGCCACCGGGGGACCGGCAGGCCGGCCGCCTGGAGCAGGGCGTTGACCACGGCCTTGTTGTGGCAGATGGTGGTGGTCCAGGAGCCGGCACCGGTGAACGGAACGCCCAGGAGCTCCAGCGTTCCCGCCACCATGCACTCCCAGCGGCTGACGCCGCCGATCCCCTCGCACAGATTGACGACCAGCTCGGCCCGGCGCGCCTGATCCAGCCACTTGAGATCGTGATGGACGGGAACCCGAGCGACACGATGGTCCAACGACGCCAGCAGATCACCGATCTGGTTGACCGGATCGAGCACCGACTGGATGTCTTGCTTGCTCCAGTCGCTGGCGCCGCCGTCGTACAGAATCGCGACTCTCAGCCAGCGACTCCTGCTAGGGTGGGCACCGCCAGCTCCCGGCCGGCCACGCGGCGCCAGGCGATCCGCACCACCGTGTGGATCATCTCGGCGTACGACAGACCCGCCGCCGCGGCCGCCAGCGGGAAGCAGCTGTTCGCCGCCGGGTCTGGAATGATCCCCGGCAGCGGATTGATTTCCAGGACGTTGGGAACGCCCTGGGCGTCCAGTCGCACATCCAGCCGCGCCCAATCTCGGCAGCCAATCGCCCGATACGCCGCGAGCGCCGTGGCCTGGATCCGTTCGAGCAGCTCCGGCGCGATGTCGGCCGGACATTCCAACACCTCCAGCGAGGCCTCGGGCGTGTCCCAGACCCACTTGGCCTCGAAGCCCATGATCGGCAGCGCGCCGTGAGGCAGCGTCTCGAACCGATAGCGGATGAGCGGAAGACAGCGGGCATCCCCGTCGTTCCCCAGCACGGCGACCGTGAATTCGTCGCCGGGCAGGTACCACTCCGCCAGCACCGGCTGGCGATAGGTCGCCAGCAGGTGCTCGGCACGCGCCTTCGCGGCCCGCGACGACTCCACCCGGTTTGCGCCGCCGATCCCTTTGGAGGAGCCTTCCCACACCGGTTTCAGGAACAGCGGGTACTCGACGCCGTCTAACCGGGACAGGTCGGCGAACGACTCGACCAGCAGGAATGGCGGCGTGGGCAGCCCGCGCTGCCGGAGAATCTCTTTGGTGCGTCCTTTGTGGAGCGCGATGGCCAGCGTCAGCGGGTCGCTGGCCGTGTAGGGAACCCCCAGGAATTCGGCGATCGCGGGCACCTGCGCCTCCCGGCTCGGTCCCGCGCGTCCTTCCGCCATGTTGAACAGGAGGTCCACCCGCGCTTCTGCCAGCCGCCGGGGGAAGTCACCAATCGCTTCGAGGAGTACCACGTCGCCGGATCGTCTCGGGCTCGTCCCATTCTACGAACTGATCTGCGGTGAGGGAGACTTGAGGGGAGAGAGCGGCGTCGCGACGCGTACTGATCGCGGCTGGACGTTGGTTGTACGCGAGCCCTAAGCGCATCGCACTCCGGATCAAGCAATTCGCGTTGCAACAGAATAAGAAATGATGAGAAGATATGCAATAGGGTTTGACGGGTTTTCTGCGGGAAACGGGAAGAGGGGAAAAGGAACGGTGGAGCGCGTAGCGGCACTACGTTTCCCCTTTCCCTTTTCCCGTTTCCCGTTTCACCCGCTCGTAACGGCGGAAACTGTAGGAGAACGCATGCCGCGCGTCGGCCTGGTGCCGCTCGTCGTCCATCAGTCGCCACTCGGAGAGATCCAGCGCCGGAAACCTCGCATCGCCCTCGATCTCGGCGTGAATCACCGTGAGATAGATGCGATCCGCGCGCGGCAACGCCTGCGCGTAGACATCCGCGCCGCCGGCTACGAACACCTCGACATCGCGCGCCACGCTCGGGAGCGCCTCGTCGAGGTCGTGCGCGACGTCCACGCCCGCGTGGCGCCAGCCCCGGTCGCGGGTGAGGACGATCCAGCGCCGCCCCGGAAGCGGTTTCCCGATGGTGTCGAACGTCTTCCGCCCGAGGAGCACCGTATGTCCCATGGTGAGCGACTTGAACCGTTGGAGATCGGCCGGGAGGTGCCAGGGGAGCGCGTGGTTCCGCCCGATGACCCGGTTCTGGGCCATCGCGGCGATGAGAGACAGGATCAGACCGCCACCTTCGCGGGGATGGGCGGGTGCGGCTGGTAGCCCTCCAGCACCAGGTCTTCGAAGCGGAAGTCGAGCAGGCTCTTGACCTCGGGGTCGAGCCGCAGGGTGGGCAGCGGCCGCGGCTCGCGGGTGAGCTGGAGTCGGGCCTGCTCGAGGTGATTGAGGTAGAGATGCGCGTCGCCCAGCGTGTGCACGAACTCGCCGGGCTCGAGGCCGGTCACCTGCGCGATCATGCGCGTCAGCAAGGCGTACGACGCGATGTTGAACGGCACGCCGAGGAAGACGTCCGCGCTCCGCTGATACATCTGGCAGGAGAGCCGGCCTTCCGCCACATAGAACTGGAACAGGACGTGGCACGGCGCCAACGCCATGCGCGGGAGGTCCGCCACGTTCCACGCGCTGACGATCAAACGCCGCGAGTTGGGGTTCCGGCGGATCTGCTCCACCAGAGCGGCGATCTGGTCCACCTGCCGCCCGTTCGGCGCGGGCCACGACCGCCACTGGTATCCGTAGACCGGGCCCAACTCACCTTGCTGGTCCGCCCACTCGTCCCAGATCGTCACTCCGTGCTCCCGCAAGTAGCGGACGTTGGTGTCTCCCCGAAGGAACCAGAGCAGCTCGTGCGCGATGGACTTGAAGTGCAGCTTCTTGGTGGTGAGCAACGGAAAGCCGTTCGACAAATCGTAGCGCGTCTGATGGCCGAAGACGCTGAGGGTTCCGGTGCCGGTGCGATCGTCTTTCCGTCGGCCGTTCTCCAGGATATGGCGGAGCAGGTCCAGGTACTGCTTCATCGTCCTCCATCCCCCGCCATCCCCGGCCGTCCCCATCCGCGGGGACGCGCGAACCAGAGCGACGGCAGCGATGAGGAACGCATCAACTAATAGTCGTGCCGTCCCGGCAGCGGGGCAAGATCAGGCGGGGACGGAAGCGGCGGCAGCCGGCCAGCGGGCGCCGGCGAGCAGCCGGAAATAGGCGCGCACCAGCGCGTTGCTGGGGGCGATCAGGCGCGTGGTCGCCAGCGTGCGGTAGACGTCGGCGCGGGTGATCTTGACCTTGTGCGCCGGGTCGAGCAGCCTGGCGTCTCGCTCCGCCAGCCGCAGCGTGCGAACGGCGAAGAACAGCGAGGTGAGGCAGAACAACCGCACCCCATAGAGCCGGCGGGGCAAGGTGGTGCTGTAGGCCAGCGCGTCCGTCAGATGGCGCTTGGCCTTCTCGATCAGGGTGAGCACGACGCGCCGCGCTTCGCCCCGGTGGCGCTGGTCCTGGAGATCCTCGGGCCGAATGCCGGCTAAGAGGCACAGCTGGCGCGGGATGAAGCTGAACCCCCGCCGGCGATCGTCCGCCACGTCCTTGATGATGTTGGTGAGCTGCAGCCCCCGCCCGAAGCTGGTGGCCAGCGCCTCCAGACGCTCATAACGTCCCGCCGCCGGCCGGGGGTCGTGCAGGCGGAACAGCCGGGTCAGGAGATGGCCCACGGTCCCGGCCACATAATAGGTATAGCGATCCAGGTCCTCCACGGTCCCGATCCCGCCGGGCGGGCGTCGCACGAACTCCGCCATCCCGGAGCACATCTCGCGGACCCAGGGCCGCACCGCGTCCCGGTGCGACGGCCGCAGGCGGTGGAACTCGCGCAGCACGACGTCGGCATCGTTGACCAGCCGTTGGTCGTCGCCGGCGGGGCTGGGAAAGGTGGTGCCCAGGAGACTCTCGTCCGAGCCGCCGTCCTCCAGCGCCCGTGCCCAGGCGTTCAGCAACGACGCTTTGGTCTCGGGTGCCAGCGAGACGGCGTCCTCGATGGTATCGGCGACCCGACAGACGAGGTAGGCCACCAGCGTGGCGTACTCCAGGCCCGCGGGAAGGAGCGGGATGCACAAGGCGAAGGTCCGGGAAACCCTGGGCAGCATCCCGTGGCAGTAAGCCCGGTCGGCCTCGGGCGACACCACGATGGTCGTCACGGTGCGAGCCTCCATCCCCCGCCATCGCCCTCCATCCCCGTCCATCCCCTCTTCATCGGGGAAACCGCTTCCGCAGGTTCTCGAGCACCCGCTGCGTCAATGAGTCGCCCGGGTGTTCGGGCGGGGCGATGATCTCCTCTTCCCGGCCCGTGGCCGAGGGATCGGCCGTGCGGCGGAAGACGGTCTCGATCACCAGCTCGCTGCGAGCCGGAGGAACCGAGTCGGCGTAGGCCCGCATCCGGAAGACGCGCCCGGTACGGCGGTGCTCCGGTCCCACGGATCGCCGCGTGGTGGGGTCGAACCATGCCGTCTCCAGGTAGCCTTCCGCCCGGCTCACCGCCCGCACCCGGAGCCCGAGCGTCTCCAGCTCCGACGCCAGCGCGCCAATGACGATTCCCGGGCTCGCCCCCACGGTATCCACGACCGCTCCCGACATCGGCCCAAAATGCGGCCGGGTACTCACCGCCGTACAGGCGAGCCAAGCAGCGCCCAAGACTGGTATCAGCCGCGGTGCATATCGCATGGTGACCGTGGTCCGACGTCTCAGTCATGCTGGTGCGGCGGCGTTCCCGGCGGGTGCGTGTGGCCGGTGTCGGCCTCGGCTGCGGCGGTGTCGGCCGGCGCCGCCTGCTCGGGCTCCTCGCCTGGCGCGTGCTCGTGTTCTTGGGTGCGCTCCTTCAGCGCCTGCTGGAGCGCCGGCGTCGGCACGCCGCCTGCATGCCGGAACACGATGGTGCCGCCGAGATGTGCCACGTAGATGATGCCCAGGGCCCCGACCGTCGCCGCGACGAGGTACGTAGGCCGCTCCTGCGGTCCTAGCACCCCCTTGCGCCAGATGTGCCACGCCGCGAGCAGGGCAAACGCCACGCTCACCGCGATGGCCCAGGTCTCATGCCGCTCCATGACCCGGTGCACCGTTTCCCCGTGCTCGATCGTGTCCTCCGCCAGGAGCCCGGACGTCACGGCCAAAGCCGCCCCGGCCACGCCGGCCACC
>JACPAP010000269.1 GCA_016180765.1 Gemmatimonadota bacterium | reverse complement strand
TACTCACCGCATGACGGCAACGCGGTCCCACGACAGGAGGGCGGCACGGCGCCGCGCCGCCGGAGCTGTCCCGCGTTTCTCGGCGGCACTGCGCCGCCGCCTGCTGGATCTGCGGCACGACCTCCACCGGCATCCCGAGCTGGCGTTCGAGGAACGCGAGACCGCCACACGCCTGGAAGCTGAGTTGTCGCGCCTGAAACCCGTGGAGCTCAAGCGGGTGGCGGGCACCGGAGTGGTGGCACGGATCAAAGGCCGCCGGCGAGGGGCGCCCGCGGTCGCCATCCGCGGGGACATTGACGCGCTGCCCATTCAGGAGGCAACCGGGCTGCCGTTCACGTCGGAAGTATCGGGAGTGATGCACGCTTGCGGGCACGACGTGCACGCGACGTGGACCGTGGGCGCCGCGGCGCTCCTGGCGCAGGAGCCCGCCGTCGGTGACGTGGTGATTCTGCTCCAGCCCGCCGAAGAGACGGGCAAGGGCGCGCTCGCCATGCTGGAAGCGGGCGCGATCGAGGGAATCTCGGCCATCTTCGGCGGGCATGTGGACCGCCGCTTCGCCGTGGGCCAGGTCGTGGCGGACGAGGGCTCCCTCGCGGCGGCGGCGGACACCTTCAAGGTCGAGCTGGTGGGAAGCGGGGCGCACGGCGCGCGACCGCACGAAGCGCGGGACCCCATCGTCGGTGCCGCGGCCTTGATCCAGGCGCTGCAGACCATCGTGGCGCGTCGCCTCAACCCCGCCACACCCGCGGTCGTCAGTGTCACCACCGTGCACGCCGGATCGGCGGACAACGTCATTCCCGAACGATCGACGCTGTCAGGCACCATTCGCACGCTGGATGCGGCGACCCGGGAGCTGGTGCACGCCGAAGTGAAACGGATCGTGGACCAGACCGCGCAGACCTACGCGTTGGAGGCCAAGCTGACCCTCGAGCTGGGGCCCCCGCCGATCGTGAATCCGGCGCAGCCGATCGGGTGGGCGCGACAGGCGGTGACGCGCGTGTTCGGCGCCGATGCTCTGGTGCCGCTCGGCTTCGCCAACATGGCCGCCGAGGATTTCGCGTGGTACCTGGGACACGTGCCGGGGTGTTTCCTGCGGATCGGCGCCCGGGAAGACGGCGGGGATCCGATTCCCGCTCACTCGCCCCGATTCTACGCGGCGGATGAGGCGGTCTTCGCCGGGGCCGCGGTGCTGGCGGAGACAGCGCGGGTGGCTTCCGCGGCGCTGGCTGCTCAACCCGCGCCGGCACAGAAGCACGTCGGTAAGGCGGTACGACAGAAGCGCAGGCCAACGAGGCGACCGGGCGGAACTCGTTGACCGCGCGTTGACGGGCGCGCCGGGAGCGCTACTTGGCTGCCACCAACCGCTGCCGCGTGTAGGGAATCAGGCCGCCCGCGTCGATGATCGCCTGACGCGACGCCGGCAGCGGTACGGTCGGATAGCGCTTGCCCGTTTGGCGGTTCACCACCTCCTCGGCGTTGACCTCCAACTCGTCTCCCACCGACACCTCAATGGTGGGACAGGTGACCACCCCAAGCCCCAGGTTGATCGCGTTCTGGAGGAAGATCCGCAACCGAAGTTCTTTCCGGCGATGACGACGCTGCCCGGCGGGATCGCCTTGGCCCCGAGCTGTTCGTTGAACGCCGCGTCATCCGCGAACGCGAACTGCGGCGTCTCCGCGGGCAGCACCGTGGCCATGTAGCGCCCGGGGTAGATCACATCGGTCGAGACGTCATGGCCCACGGTGTAAACGACTGTCGCCATGATCAGTGCCCTCCGCCAGCCGTCCGGGGCCCTTGAAGTTCCGGTTGGTGGTAGACAAGGTCACCTCGCCGGTTGGGCCGAGAGAAGCTCTCGGGCCCGCGCCGCATCTTCCGGGGCGACCAACACTCTTGAGCCCCCGGTCGTGAAGGCGAGCTCCGGATGGGCGCCGCCAGCATCGTCGGCCATGACCACCGCGCGAATCCCGGCGGCAGCCAACGTATTCTCCGCAAGCTCAGCCTCGGCCCGCGTCCGGAAGCTTCGAACAGAGACAAGATCAGTCATGGGGTCGGCCATCCAGTGATCCTTCCGAGCGTCACACCCCTCGCTTCCGGTTCCACAGGTAATACGCCGGCGCCCCGAGCAACACGATCCCCAATCCCAACAGCCCCTGCACCGGCCGGGCGAACAAGGTGTTCACCACGATCGCCGCCGCCGAGAGCACAAAGAGCATCGGCGTCCACGGATACCCCGGCACCTTGAAGGGCCGCGGCCCATCGGGACGGGTGCGGCGGTAGACAAACAGGCTCATCGCCCCCAGCGCGTAAAAGATCCAGCCGGCAAACACCACATAGGTGAGCAGCTGCTCGAACGTCCCGGAGAGGGCGAGCAGCGCGGCCCATACCGAGCTCGCCATCACCGCGATCGCCGGCGTGCCGAACCGCGGATGCACCTCCGACAGCCGCTTGAAGAAGACCCCGTCCCGCGCCATCGCGTAGTAGACCCGGGGCGCCGTGAGCGTGATCCCGTTGGCGGCACCAAACATCGAGATGACGATCGCGCCGGCGATCAAAGTTCCCGCGCCAGGCCCCATGACCGCCCGCACCGAATCCGCGGCCACGGCATTCGATCGACCGGCAACCTCGGGCCCCAGCGCCGCCAGGTACGCCACGTTGGCCAGCAGGTACACGGCGATCAGCGCCGTCGTGCCGAGCACGATCCCCCGCGGGAAGGTCCGCTGGGGATCGAGCGCCTCCCCCGCCGAGAACGTCACGTACTGCCATCCCTCGTAGGCCCACAGCACCCCGATCATCGCCACACCCATCCCCGAGAGCAGCGCCGCGTTCAGAGACCCGGGCAGGATGGCGCGGTCGGCCTCGCGCAGGCCGGTTCCGGCGCTCACCAGCACCGCCGCCATCACCAGAATCGCCACCACCTTGATCGCCGTAGCCCAGTTCTGCACCATGGCGCCGTGACGGGTGCCGCGCGCGTTCACGTAGCCCACGATGGCCACCATCGCGACGGAGGCCACCTTGCCCATCACCGGCGTGAGCGGCACGATTTGGTTCAGATACCCCGCGGCCGCCACTGCCAGCGTCGCCACCGAGCCGCTGCTGATCGCGAAGAACATGGACCAGCCGTAGAGAAACGCCGGCAGCCGGCCGAAGGTATCGCGCAGGTAGACGTACAGGCCGCCGGCCTCCGGCACCATCCCGCCCAATTCCGCGTAGGTGAGCGCGCCGAGCAGCGACAGCACCCCTCCCGCCAACCACACCAGCAGGGCGGGACCGACCTGGTAGCCCGTCTGACTCAGTACCGTGCCGGGGACGATGAAGATGCCCGAGCCGATCACCGACCCGATCACGATCAGAATCAGGTCGCGCAGCCCCAGGCTACGGGCGAGGCCGGACGACGGGTCCCCGACTGGTCTGCTCACGAACCGGGTGGGAGCCGCGCAGCGAGGTTCGCAGGGGCGCGCATCAGAGCACCACGTTGAACTGCCGCGTGAACTTGACGATCACGGCGCGACCCAGCGGGCCGGACACGTCGTGCCAGCGGTCCGCCGCGTGCGACTCGTTGACGACCACGAAGAGCCCGGTTCCCGCCGTGTTGAGCCAGCCGTACCGGACGTTCCCGGACCAGCTCCCCGCCTGCTCGTTGTACTGGACCAACGACTGGAGGTACATCCGGGGCGTGAAGTTATAGGCCAACCGCAGCGCGATGAGCGTGGTGCTGAAGCTGCCCTCGGCGAGGTCGAGGTTGTTGTAGCTGACCCGTAGCGACGACGCGAATGATACCCCGGCACGAACCGTGAGCGTGTTGTGGACGCCGCGCCGCGTACCGGACAGGAAACCGCCCCAATCCAGACTTCCGTTGATCGAAACCGGCGCGCCCTCGTTGGAGTTCCAGCGCCAGGCCGCCTCGAAGTTGTCATACGTATCGGGGGGAACCACCACCCCGGAGTCGATCTCGAACGGCGCCTGGAGTCCCTCTCGCGTCAGGTTGAATGCGGGACTGAAGAACGCACCGTCCGCCAGCTCGACATGTGAATCGAAGTGGATGGTGCGCGTCTGGTTGAAGCCGTCGAACCCCCAGTACCCCCGGTACGAAACGTGCGGCCGGAGCTCCCGGAGCCAGGCGACGTTCGCAAACCGCACGTGCCGCAGGATGTGGAACGAGGCAAACCGGTACCCCGAGCGCTCCAGGAATCCAACTTCCGGATTGAAGTTGTCCCCCACCTCGGTGTAGGTCGTGTTGAGCACCCAGGTCCGGGTGTTGTACGCGCCGCTCAGGTTGAGCGCGTGCTCCCGGCCGGAGATCGACGGAGTCTCCGTCACGGCGCCAAACGCGTCGATCGTCACCGAGCGGCCGATGCCCAGCCGGCCGTCGGCCAGGTAGGTCCGGTTGTAATCGCCGTCCAGCGCGGTGGCCGTCCGATGGATGACCATGGCCCCGATCCGCGAGCGATTGGGTAGCTCCCGCGCCAGCCTTCCTACGGCGTAGTTGTTGGCCGGGACCACGCCGGGGATGTCGTCGGTCTGGATGTCGAGCAGACCCACCGTCAACCCGGCGAGTTTTCCCGTGAGCCGCCCGCCGCCCACAATCGGCACGGGGACGCCGTCGGGGCCGATCCCGATGCGCCGGCTGAAGAACATCTCCACCGCCTGCCCGCCACCGGCCGACGAACTGCCCACCGAGAAGCTCCCCGCGTTCTCCAGGAAGAAGGGGCGTTTCTCTGGAAAGAACAGGGTGAACCGCGTGAGGTTAACCTGCTGCTCGTCCACCTCCACCTGCGCGAAATCGGTGTTATAGGTGAGATCCAACGTCAGGCTCGGCGTGAGCCCGAGCTTGGCATCCCCGCCCAACGCCACGTCGCCGGCGTAGGAACCCATGTCGAACCGGCATGACAGGCGCGCGCATTCCTCGGGCACCGGCGCGACGCTGGTGTAGTCCTTGCTGGTGGACGCCAACGAATACGGCGTGATCTGCACCGTCCGGCGGACCGGCGCCTCGATCCCGTCCAGCGTGCCAGCGCTGGAGACCCGCCACAATGTGAACTGGCGGCCCACCGGCGACCAGAAGGACTGCTCGTTCCGGCGCCGGATGTGGCGCGCCAGGTTGAGACCCCAGGTCTGCTCCCCGCCCTGCCCGTAGCGCAGCGTAGAAAAGGGAATACGGAACTCGGCATACCACCCCTGCTCATCGGCCGAGGTGGCGACCTCCCAGCTTCCGTCCCAGTTGAGGTTGAACCCGGCGGTGGCGCCGCCCTGCTGGCGCAAGGACTGAATGCCGCTCCCGGTGCCTTCCCGCGCCACCTGGCCGTCGTACTCGATCCCGGCAGGCGTGGTGCCGAACACGAAGGCGTTCTGGCGGTCGTGATACGTGTCCAAGACGATGAGGAAGGCATCGGTATCGTCGATCCGGGCGTCGCGCCGAGTCTCGCCCCGGACGATGCCGGTCGGATCCGCGTCGTACAGCCAGGCGCCAACGTAGATGGCATCTTGATCGAACAGGATCCGCACTTCGGTCCGCTCGGACGCGGGGCGGCCCTCGAACGGCTCGTGCTGCATGAACCCGCTGATGACCAGGGCGGAAGCCCACGCCGGGTCGTCCAGCACTCCGTCCACCCGGGGCGCCGCCTCCGCCCGTGCAGCGAGCGCGCGCGGGGCGGGTCCCAAGTCGGCGCTCTGAGCCCATGCCACGGGGGCGGCCAGCGCCACGAGCGCCAGCAATGCGACCACAGGAATCATGTGCCGTTTTTGGGTCAAGGAGAACGAACCGGGATCAATAATAACGCCAACAACGTCGTACCGCGCCTACCGCTCCCTCCGCGCCACCACGCCCACGGTGAGCGTGATATAGGGCCCCACCGCGCTCCGCTCCAGCCGCCGCAGCGCCGCGTGCCATCGGCGGTACCAACCATCCAGCGGCCCCAGGCGCGGGTACCGCGGCAGGCGGACACCCCAGCGTTGCAACGCCTCACGCGCGACCCGGTACAGCAGACCGGGACGCATCCCGTATCCGTACACCCGCTCACACCGAAACCCCGCCCGTTCGACCAGCGCCCGGATCTCGCCCGGGGAAAACTGGGTCTCCCACCCGGCGAACCACTGGTTGAGCGCGATCAGCGCGTGCTTCATCAGGGTATAGACGTGGTACTTCTGGGGAACGTCCACCAGCACCAGACCGCCAGGCTTGAGAACCCGATGATTCTCGCGCAGCAGCGGCCAAGGATCCCTGAAGTGCTCCAGCAACCCTTGATGGTACACCAGGTCGAACGAGGCGTCGGGGAAGGGCGTGGCCAGCGCATCCCCTCGAACCAGCCGAACGTGGTCCGAGATCTGCCGAGAAAGACGCAGCGCCTCGGGCGAGAAATCCAGGGCCCAGACGTTGGCGCCGCGGCGCGCCAGCTCATGCCCTTCTCTCCCCGTCCCGGCACCGACTTCCAGGATGCGTCGCCCACGCACATCCGGCAGCCCGCGCGCGATCTCGGCCAGGAGATCGGAGACGGCGGGATAGACGTCGGCGACGTGGGCCTTGCCCCCCCAGTACCGGTCCCATACGCCACGCGGCGGGTGGTCTGGTCGTGGCTCCGTCACTCAACCGCTCCGGAACCCGGCGGGCTCGCCGCGCGGCTCGACGCGGTCCACCGCCGCACCACCACCACCCAGCCCACCACGCCCACCACACCGCCGACCAGCGCTCCGGCTCCCAGCCAGAGGAGTCCTCCTTGGGGACGGGCTGCCCCTCCCCCGATCAGCGCACCCAACCACCCCCCCAAGAACGAAGCGGCCCACGCCACGACCGGCGTGAGCAGCCACGCGATGACGCGGATCAGCCGGCGGGTTCTGTCGCCGGTCACCTGGCCCGCGAGGCGGCCGCGAGCGGAACGTGCACGATGAGGGCGAGCGTGTAAGCCAGCGCCGCAACGGCCGCGTGGAAGGGAGCGAGTCCGCTGACGGTGAGGCCTAAGAACAGCAGCACACTCAAGCCCGCCGTCCGCAGTGCCGCGTTCACCACGTCGCCCCCGCGGGCTGCCACGATGCTGTGCACCCACGCACCTAACCAGGCCAGGACGCAGGATCCCATCCACCACACCGGGACGTACCAGAAGCCGCTGCCGCCCCCGATGGCGTCCCAGGTCCAGTGGTACAGGTCCACCGGCCGCAGGATCGCGGTATCTACGATGGTGAACGCCACCGAGCCGAGCAGCCCCAGCAACGCCGCCCACGCAATGGTGTCCACGCCCCGCGGGCGCACCCAGTACGACGGGGCGTAGGCGAACACCGTGCCGCCCGCCAGGATCAGCAGCGATTGGACGATGACCTCCGTCCGGCCAGCCAGCGCGCGCGAGAGCAGGGCGAACACGACGACCCCGATCGCCGTCGCGATCCCGAGTTTGATCCCGCCGCCGACGATGGTCCTAACGTCAGTCTGCGGTGCGACAACTGCCTGCGCGGGGGACGTCATGCGCTCTCCGGCATCAGAGTGGCCACAACATAGCCGGCTCGGAGGTGGACTTCAACGGGACGTGGTGGGGCTCGTGAGCGCTGTGAGTCCACTCGCCTCACCACGTCACGCCGAAATGACGCGCGGCGATTTGCAGGCCCAGCAACGTCAGATGTGGCTCCACCCGCTCGATTTCCCGCGAGAGCGGCGCCACCAGGGCGACCAGACCGCCGGTGCCGACCACCAGCGGCTTCCCGCCGCCGGGCCACTCCGCCTTGATCCGGCGCACCATGCCGTCGGTGCTGTCGGCGGCGCCGAACAATACGCCGGACCGGATGCAGTCCTCCGTGCGGCGGCCGATGACCCGCTGCGGCGGCACCAGCTCCGTGGCGGGCAGCTTGGCCGCCCGCCGCGTCAGGTTCTCCGCCGCGGTGAGCACGCCCGGCGCGATCACGCCGCCAATGAACCGCCGGTCCTGGGTCACGCAGTCGAACGTGGTCGCGGTGCCGTAGTCCACCACGATGGTGTCCCGCCGGTACAGCTCGCCCGCCGCCAGGGTGTTCACCACGCGGTCCGCCCCCACCGTGAGCGGCTCGTCCACGTCCAGGACGATGGGCAGCGAGCTGGCGGCATCCACCACCATCGGGCGCACGCCGGTGGCCTGCTGGATACCGGCGGCAAGCGCTTGGGTAACCGCCGGAGCCACCGAGGCCTGCAGCGCGGCCCGCACCTCGTGCGTGGAGTGGCCCGCGTTGACCAGGTGCGCGGTCAGCGTGGCCGCCCACTCGTCCGGCGTGCGGGACGCGACGGTGGTGAGCCGCCAGACGACCGCCAGCCGCTCCCCCTGGAACAGGCCGACGGTGATCTCCGTGTTGCCGATGTCCACCGCTAGCAACATGGCCCCTCCCGGCCAGCAAAGACGTGAGATGTGAGACGTGAGATGTAAGAAGGGGGCATGCCGTACCTCTCACGTCTCACGTCTCACATCGCCACCACCACCGTACCCGCCAACACGCGCCGCGGTCTTCCCTGGCTCTCCACCAGCAGCGCTCCGTCCACGTCCACGCCAACCACGCGCCCAGCCACCGGGCTCACGACGTCGCGGCCGGCCAGCCAGTCGTAGCGCCGGTACGCGGCCTGCTCCGCCGCGGTGAGCGCCGCGCCGCCCCGCATCTGATGCAGCCGTGGAATCAGCTCTTCCAAGACCGCCAGCCGCGTGACCTTGGGGTCTCGTTGGTCCAGCGTCGCGGCGCGCGACGCGACCTCCGGGGCCAAGGGTCCGTGCACGTTGAGCCCGATTCCTAAGCCTACCCACGTCGTTCCACCCGGCGCCGTCCGCGCCTCGCACAGGATCCCGCCCACTTTCTGGTCCCCCATCACCACGTCGTTGGGCCACTTGAGTCGCGGCTCGAGACCGAGCGCGCCGAGCGCCTGGCCCACGGCCAGCCCCACGCGCAACGCCAGCACGCCCGCGATCGGTTCCTGCGCCGGCCGGTGCAGGTAGCCCAGCAGAATCCCGGCGCCACGCTGGCTGTGCCACCGCCGCCCCTCTCGACCTCTCCCCGCAACCTGCTCGTCCGCCAGGACCACGGTCCCATCGGGCGCCCCCTCCGCCGCCAGCTGGTGCACCAGGTCCAGGGTGCTGGTGACCCGCGGCACCACCAGACAACTCGGCGCCCGGATCCGCGCGGCGAGGTCGCGGGGGGAAAGCCCGTCGTAGGTCACCCGCGAAGGGCCCATGCCAGCGTGGCCGCACCCAGCGCCCAACAGTACGGGGCAAAGCGATGAAACGCGCCGCGCTCCAGCAACCGCACCAGCAGCTTGATCGCCGCGATCCCGGCGAGGAGCGCCGCCACAAAGCTCGCCACCAGCGGCCCCGCCCCAACCCCGAACGTCTCGCCGCCCAGCTTGGGCAGCTCGAGCACTGCGGCACCGGTGATCACCGGGATGGACATGAGAAACGAGAACTCGGCGGCCTGAGTGGGCCGAACCCCCACCCAGAGCGCCGCGGCCACGGTGGAACCCGAGCGCGAGATGCCGGGCAGAATGGCGAATGCCTGCGCCAGACCGATGCCCCCCGCACCACGCCACGACGGTTCACTCACCGCCGCCCGCCCGGCCGTTCGGCGCGTGCTCCACAGAATCGCCCCGGTGAGGAGAAAGTCCAGCCCCACCACCCCCAGCGAGTTGAACGCCCGCTCAAACCAATCGCCCAGCACCACGCCGGCCAGCCCGGCGGGAACGGTGGCCAGCCCCAGGAGGGCGACGTAGCGCCAGGCGCTCCCGTCGTTCCGGGTGAGGCCCGCCAGCAACCCCCAGATCCGCTTGCGGTAGACCAGGAGGACCGCCGCGAGCGTGGCGACGTGGAGCGCCACCTCCACTACCACGCCCTGCCGCGGCACCCCCAGGGCCCGTTCCGCCACCACCAGATGGCCGGAGCTGGAGACCGGCAGAAACTCGGTCAGCCCCTGCACCACGCCGAGCACCACACCCTGCCACCAGCTCATGCGTCGATCAATCTCCGATACAGTTCCTCGTACCGCGGCACCACGAGATCCGCGGAGAACTGCTGCGCGCGCTCGACCGCCCCTCGGCGCATCCGCCGCCACCGATCTCCGTCGCGAAGCATCGCCACCGCTTGCGCCGCCATCTCGTCCAGGGCTTCGGGAGATACCAGGGCGCCCGTCTCCCCGTCCACCACCACCTCCGGTAACCCGCCTACCCGGCTGGCGAGCACCGGCACCCCGCAGGCCATGGCCTCGAGTGCCGCCAGCCCAAAGGACTCCAACGAACTGGGCAACAGGAACAGGTCCGCGGCGCGGAGCAGATCCGCAACGGAATCCAGCTTGCCGAGGAAGAACACCTGCCGCGCTACCCCGAGCCGCTCGGCCTCGGCCTCGGCCTCCTCGCGGTCGGGCCCGTCGCCCACCAGCACCAGCACCGAGGAGACCTCGCGCCGCACCTTGGCGAAGATGCGCACCAGCTCCGGCACCCGCTTGACGGGGCGGAAGTTCGAAATGTGCATGAGCATCTTGGCGTCGCGGGGCACGAACGCCGGGCAGCGACGCTCGTCGGATGGGAAGTACTCGGCGAGATTGACGAAGTTGGGTATCACCTCAATGTCGCAGCCGGTGCACCCAAACGCCCGGTAGGTCTCCTCCCTCAAAAACTGGGACACCGCCGTCACCGCATCCGACCGCTCGATCGAAAACTTGGTGATGGTGGCGAACGAGTGGGCCTGCCCCACCAGCGTGATGTCGGTGCCGTGCAGGGTGGTCACCACGCGCAGCGGGCGCTGGTCTTCCAGCATCTCGCGGGCCAGGTAGGCCGCCGTCGCGTGGGGGATGGCGTAATGGACGTGCAGCACGTCCAGCTCCTCGCGCAGCGCCACCTCGTGCTGTTTGACCGCGAGCGCCAGCGAATAGGGGAAGTACTCCAGCAGCGGGTACGCGCCGGTCAGGTCCACCTCGTGGAAGTAGACCCGCTCGGCGAAGCCGCGCAGGCGGAACGGCGACGCGTACGAGATGAAATGGACGTAGTGCCCGCGCCGCGCCAGCGCCAGCCCCAGCTCCGTGGCCACCGCCCCGGAGCCGCCGTACGTCGGATAACAGGTGATCCCGATCCGCATCAGCGCTCCCGCTCCCATCGCTCGGCGATCCGGGCCGCCAGCCCTTCCCGCGACTCCGTGGCGTCCAGGGTCACGACCGGCGCCCGGCCGAGCTGGTGCCGGAACCAGGTCTCCTGCCGCTTGGCGTAGCGACGCGTGCTCGTCACGATGGCCTGCTCCAGGCGATCGGCGGGGAGCGCCCCCTGGAGATGTCGGACGATGTCCCGGTACCCCAGGGCGTCGAGCCCCGGCGCGGCCGCGTCGATCCCGGTGGCGAGCACGCGCCGCACCTCGTCCACCCATCCCGCGCTCAACATCCGGGCGACGCGCTCGCCGATCCGTTGATGCAGCACTGCGCGCGGCAGCGCCAGCCGCACGTACCAGGGCCGCATCACGCCCTCCGCCCGGGCCCGCCGTTGCCACCAGGAGAGCGGCCGCCCCGTCAGCAACGCCACCTCCACGGTACGAGCCGCGCGCTGTCGCCCGCCTCCGGCGTACTCCGGGTCCAAGCGGGCCGCCCACCGACCCAAGCCATCCGCCCGCGATGTCCACCCGGCCAGTCGGGCGCGGCGCTCCGGGTCCAGCGGCGGCTCGCGGAACAGCCCATCGGCCAGCGCGCGGATGTACAACCCCGTCCCCCCCACCACGACCGGCATCGGGCCGGGCGGAAGGGCGCCCAGCCACTGCGCCGCGTCACGGGCGAACCGGCCCGCGCTGTAGCGCTGGCCCGGATCGAGCAGATCCACGCCAAGGTGAGGGACCGCTGCGAGCTCCGCGGGCGTGGGCTTTCCGGTTCCGAGGTCGAGCCCGCGGTAGATTTGCCGCGAGTCCGCCGAGATGACCACCAGCGGCCAATGCCGGGCCAGCGCCACTGCCACGGCGGTCTTGCCGACGGCGGTGGGCCCCACGATCACCGGAACGCGCTGCCTACGCCCGGCCAAAACGCCGCTCCAGCTCCTCCCGCGGCAACTGCACGATGGTGGGCCGGCCGTGGACGTCGTGCGGGGGCAGCTCGCAGGCCAGGAGCCGCGCCACCAGCTCCCGCATCTCGTCGGACGCCAGCGGTTGCCCCGCTTTGATCGCCGCGCGGCAGGCGTAGGTCGCGGCGAACCGCTCCAGCCGGTTGGCCCAGCCCCCGAAGCGCCCCCGCGAGAGGTCCGCGACCACTTCCTCGAAGCACCGCTTGGCGTCGAAACGCGGATGCGGGTTGGGGACGGCATGGATGATAACTGATCGCCCCCCGAACGGCTCCGCCTCGAAGCCCACCGCCCGGAGCAGATCGGCATGGGTCTCGACCGCCTCCAGCTCGCGCGGCTCGAGGTCCACCGTGATCGGCAACAACAGGTGTTGCGCCGCGGCGCCGCCTCCGGTGAGCTGCTCCATGGCGCGCTCGTAGAGGACCCGCTCGTGCGCCGAGTGCTGGTCCACGATGGAAAGCCCGTCGGGACTCTCGAACACGATGTAGGTCGCGGACACCTGGAGCAGCGGCCCGACGCTCGACCACGCCGCCGGAGCGCCGGGGGCGTCGGCAAACAACGGCATCGCATCGTCCTCGCCTGCGGGCGCTGGAGCCGGGGCCGACGCGCCGCCGGCGCCGAAGGATGGCACGCGCCAGGGCGAGGCGCCCGCCCCGGGGCGCAGCACGGCCGCGGCCTCCAACGGTTGCAGCGCCGCCCGCACCGCCTCCTCGACCGCCCGCTCCACCACGTACCGATCCCGAAACCGGACCTCCAGCTTCTGCGGATGCACGTTCACGTCCAGCTGGTCGCCGGGCAGCGCCAGCGCCAGGAACATCGTGGGCCGGCATCCCGGATGAATCGTGGCGCGGTATCCCGTCTCCGCGGCCCGGACCAGAAACGGGTCCCGGAACGGCCGACCGTTCACGAAAAGACAGGCTTTGCGTCCGGTGGGCCGAGCGTCCGCCGGACGCTGCACGAAGCCCCGCACCGAAAGGGCGCCGCTGGCCGCGTCCACCGGCACCAGCTCGGTGACCAGCCGGCGCCCAAAGAGCGCCGCGGCGCGTTCCGCGACCGACGCCACCCGAGGCGCGTCCAGCAATACGCGTCCATCGCCGACCACGCGGAACGCCACGTCCAACCGGGTCAACGCCAGCAACGTCACCGCCTCGACGATGGCGCGGGTCTCGCTGCGG
>JACPAP010000268.1 GCA_016180765.1 Gemmatimonadota bacterium | reverse complement strand
TGGCTCAGGACGCTAGCGGGACTCGTCGCCCTCGCCTCGCACTGCCAGACGCCACACCTCGTCCGCCAGCCATTCCAGGCGCTGCTGGGCGTAGTCGAGTTCGTCCTGGGACATGGAGCGCGCCCGTCGGGCGATGTCACGGACGTGGGCGACCAGCTCGTCCAGCACTTCGCGCAGCGTCGGATTCCGGCGGCGCTCCGGCACGCGCGGCGCTGTGGGGCCGGATGGTCGACGGCTCACGCGGTCTGGACTCCGCTGGCGCGTTCGTCGGCGTCGCGACACTCGGCCGGGGAGGCGCGGAGCGCCGCGGCGACACCCTGCTCGTTCACCATCGCCTCGACCATCTGGAGTCCCAGGTAGTACCCGGCGCGCTCGGGGATGACCTTGCCGGAGACCAGCCGGGCCGAGGGACTGGTGCCGCCCGCCAGATAGCGGAGGCGATACCCCAGGCCGCGGTGATCCATCTCGGGATCCGTGACCCGACGCAGAAACGCATCCAGCTCGCGCAACCGGCGGTACTGCCGCCGGCCGTACCCCAGGTATTGCCACACGTCGAATCCGGGAGCCACGGCCCGCGCCGCCGCCACGGCGAGCCCCTCGTTGACCAGCAGCTCTCGCAGCGTGGCGCGGCTGCCACTCTCCCAGTAGTCGTAGCAGCCGTTCGCCTCTTCGACGATCCGCCTGAGCTCGCTGCGGCTGCCCGGAGAAGTGTAGCGCACCGTGTGCGCCAGCTCGTGGCCGATCCAGAGCGGCAGCAGGCTGGGTGCCAGGCCCAGTCCAAGGGTCTCGGGATTGGGCCGGCCGGTGAAGTGCTCCAGGCACACGAAGGCGATCCCACGGCCGCTCACCACCAGCTCGCCGGCGTTGGCGCCGCCGACGCCGACCATCAGGTAGAGATCGGTCGCCCGGTCCATGTCGAGCTGGATTTCACAGCGGCCCAACGCCTCCTCGGCGATGCCGGCGACGTCCACGTCGGTCAGCAGCGTCACCAGGTCGCGCCGCTCGGCGGCGAGGGCCCGCCGAATGACGTCGGCGGCGTGGGGGCCGTCCAGGTCCACCACGTAGTTGTGCCAATAGGCCGCCAGGACCGGCCGGTGATCGTCGAGGTAGCGGTGGTACGCCTCCAGGGGATCCGGCGCCGCGAGCGCGGCGATGAACTCCGGGACCAGGTTCACGAGCATGGAGGCGCGAGGCCAATTTGGGAGGTGAGGACCGACCTGACAAGTGGCCGTCAGCAGTCAGCGCTCAGCAGTCGGCATTCCTTGCCATGCCCGTCAGGACTGCGCCGGCCGGAGCGCCGCTGATTGCTGGGTGCTGATTGCTGACTGCTACTCGATCAGTTCCGGCAGGATCTCCGCGTCCTTCGCGGAGAACCCGTACCACACAATCTCCTCGAGCTGCTCGCTCTCGCGCGTGTCCCGGATCGCCTCCAGCATCACCTCCGCGGCGCGGCGGAAGTCGAAGCCGCCCACCCCGGTCCCCAGCATCGGGACCGCTAGCCGCCGGGCGCCGTGCCGTGCCGCGAGGCGTACGCTGGCCGCCGTGCTGTCGCGGATCGAGCGCTTGGACACCGGCTCGTCGCCCATCGCTGCCGCGTGGATGACCCATCGGATCGGGAGCCTGCCCGCTCCGGTGATGGCGGCTTCACCGACACGGATGGGGCCGTGGCGATGGCACTCCTCCTGGATCGTGGGGCCCCCGGCGCGGCGGATGGCGCCGGCGACGCCCGCGCCGAGCATGAGATGGTTGTTGGCGGCGTTGACGATGGCGTCGCCGTCGTACGTCGTGATGTCGCCCTGCCGGACCGCGAACCGGGGCGGCATGCGGGTCAGTGTTGCCGGAGCTGTCGGCTGCGCTCGGCGAGGAGCTGGCGTTCTTCCGGCGTGAGGGAGTCGATCCCCGTGGCGGAGATCTTGTCGAGCAGCCGGTCAATCTTGGCCTGGATGGTCTCGTCTGGTCGCAAGGCGGGCCGTCGCGACCCGTCGCGCCGGCGCCCGCCCTCCGCGCCGGTCTGGACGCTCCTGGCGCGCGCCCGCGTGCGGCGCCGTGGGGCGGCGCCCGGCACCCGAGCCGCCAGCGACGCCGCGCGGAGGTAGAGGAACCCGAACAGGAAGCCGCCGAGGTGGGCCAGGTGGGCGACCCCGTCGCGCGCCGGCAGGACCGCCAGCGCGAGGTCGATAGCCGCCAGCCCCAGGACCAGCCACTTGGCCTTGATCGGCACCGGGAGCGGAAACACCAGGATGGGCGCGTCCGGCCAGTTCAACGCGAACGCCAGGGCGACGCCGAACACGGCCCCCGAGGCGCCCACAAACGGCGCCACCGGCGCGGCCAACGCGATGGCAAACGACAACGCCGCGCCGCCCAGCCCGCAGAACAGGTAGTACCAGAGGAACGCCCGACCGCCCATCCGCTCTTCCACCGCCGGCCCGAAGAAGAACAGCATGAGCATGTTGAAGGCGAGGTGGAGGAATCCGCCGTGGACGAACGTATAGGTGACGAAGGTCCACGGTTGCACGAGGGCGGTGTAGGGCGTGAAGGCGAAGGTCTGGAAGAACCAGCTTCCCGTGAAGACCGTGATGGTGAGCAGGTACACCACGGCATTCGCCGCGATCAGGCGGCGGACCCACGGGGTCAACGCGAAGGTCGAACGGCCGTCCATCTCGCTCATCTACTCCCTGACGCCCCGACTTTGTTCCGTTGCACGGCCCGCCGCAAGGTCAGCTGGCAAATCCGGTCGCACAACTCGGGAAACCCCAGACCCACGGCCGCGGCCGACTGGGGGAGCAGGCTGGTCGCCGTCAGCCCCGGCAGGGTGTTCGCCTCCAGGCAATAGGGCGTCCCGTCGGGATGCAGCTTGAAGTCCACGCGCGAGAAATCCTGCAGCTTGAGCGCGCGATGCACGGCGAGCGCCAGCGACTGCACCTGCGCGGCGACCGGCCGGGGGAGATCGGGCGGGAAGGTTTCCTGCGACATGCCGGGCGTATACTTGCACTCGTAGTCGAAAATCTCGTGGCTCGGGACGATCTCGCCCACCGCCAGCGCCCGGTCGCCCAGGATGCCGCAGGTGAGCTCGCGTCCCGGGATGAAGCGCTCCAACATCACTTCATCGTCGTACCGGTAGGCCGTTGCCACGGCGGGCTCGATGTCCGGGTACCCGTTCACCACGGTGAGACCCACGGTGGACCCTACCTTGGACGGCTTGACGACCAGCGGAAAGCCCAGATGCTCGATGGCGCTCCGGTCGGCGGGCCACATGACCCAGGGAGCCGTCGGCACCTGCGCCCACTGGAACAGACGCTTGGCCACGTCCTTGTCCATCGCCAGCGCGCTGCCGAGAGGGCCGCTCCCGGTGTAGGCGATGCCGGCGGCTTCGAGGAGCGCCTGGAGCGTTCCGCCTTCTCCCGGACGACCGTGCAACACCAGGAACACCAGGTCTGCGTCGGCGATTTCGGACAGTTCCACCAATCCGGCCCAGAGCTCCCGCTCCTCCAGCGCCTTGAGCTCGGCCTCCGTGGGCGGGGTGCGTCCCACCGACGGTACCAAGACGCGCCGCTCCGCCTCCGCCGAGAGCGGGCCGTCCACCGTGTCCACCACGGTCACGGTGTACCCCCGCTGGCGCAGCGCCCGCACCACCTGCGCGGCGCCGGCGAAGGCCACGTCCCGCTCCGGCGTCGAGCCGCCGGTCAACACCGTCACCCGGGTCACGAGGGGCGGTACACCACGCGGTAGGTGGGCGTCTCCCAGACTTCGACCTCTTCCACCCGCGCGGCCGGCGTGGACCGCGCCAGCTGGGCGTGGGCCCGGTCGCTCACGATGCGGGCCACCTGCTCCGCCGTGGGGGCGGTGCCGGCGAACGCGTCGAGCTGGTTGAGGTCGCGATGCTCGAAGTCTTCTACCGCCGCCCGGGCGGTGCGCTCGACCTCGCGGAAGTCCACGGCCATCCCGTTGGCGCCGAGCGCGGCGGCGTCCACGCGGACCGTGAGCCGCACCCGCCAATCGTGGCCGTGGATCCGGTCGCACCTGTCGACGCCGGGGAGGCGATGGGCGGCGGAGAAACTAGTCTCGGCGGAGAGCAAGAAATGCGGCATCGTGGTCATCGTATCCCCGCCACGTGGTGCAGCACATCGTACCGCGTCACGATGCCGGCCAGCTTCCCGTTATGCCGAATCAAGGCCGCCGGGGCCTCGCGGGCAAGCACTCCGGTAAGACTTTCCAAGGGCAGGCTGTCCTCCACGACGGGGTACGGCGACTCCATCACCTCCCGCACCGGACGCTCGAGGATCGAACCGTCGCTCAACGCCTTCGCGGTCAGCGTTCCTTCGGACACCGATCCCACGCAGTCCGCCCCCTCCACCACGGGGAGTTGGGATACGTCGTAGGTGCTCATGAGGTTCAAGGCCTGGCGCGCGGTGGCCGCGGGAGCGATCGTCACCAGCTTTGGGGCGCCCTCTGGCTTGCCGCTCAGGATGGTCGCCACGGTGACCCGCTCGGCGTCGAGCATCTGGTTCTCGCGCATCCATTCGTCGCTGAAGACCTTCGAAAGGTAATGCTCGCCCGTGTCGCACAGGATCGTGACGACCAGGGCGTGGGGATCGTTGAGCCGGCGCGCCACGTCGAGGGCGGTCACGACGTTGACGCCGGTCGAGCCGCCCACGAACAATCCTTCCTCCTTGGCGAGCCGGCGAGTCATCAGCATCGCGTCCTTGTCGGTGACGTACAGCCATTCGTCCACCACCTCGAAATCGAGCGAGCTCGGAATCTTGTCGCCGCCGATACCCTCCACCTTGTACGGATGGCCCTCGCCTTTCTGGTGGGTCCTGGCGTACTCGGTATAGATGGATCCCACCGGGTCTCCGGCCACGACCCGGATCTTGGGGTTCTTTTCCTTTAGATACCGCCCCGCCCCGGTCACGGTGCCCCCGGTGCCGGGAGCGCAGATGAAGTGGGTGATGCGGCCTTCGGTCTGCCGCCAGATCTCGGGGCCGGTGGTCCGATAATGCACGTCCGGGTTGACCGGGTTGTAGTGCTGATCGGCGAAGATCGCATTGGGAAGGGATGCCGCGATGGCGCGCCCCTTGACGAGGTAGCTGTCCGGGTGATCCGGCGGCACCGCCGTTGGGGTGATGATCACTTGGGCGCCGAGCGCGCGCAGCAGCCGGGATTTCTCCTGCGACATTTTGTCGGGCATGGTGAAGATGCAGCGGTAGCCCTTCACCGCGGCCGCGATCGCCAGTCCCACGCCGGTATTGCCCGAGGTGGCCTCCACGATCACGCCTCCGGGCTTGAGGCGCCCTTCCCGTTCGGCGGCTTCGATCATGGCCAAGCCGATACGATCCTTCACCGAGCCGCCCGGGTTGAAGAACTCGGCCTTGGCGTAGATCGGGGTCCGAATGCCGGCGGTCACCCGATTGAGGCGAATCATGGGGGTCCAGCCGATGGTCTGCAGGACGTCGTCGTACGGCTTCAGGTGTTGGGGCGTCACGGCCGGTTGGGCGCGCCCGTGCGCTGCTGATGGCGGAAGTCCACCGGCTGCAAGAACGTGGTCGCGACGGGCTGGCCGTCTCGCCGCGCCGGCGCGAAGCGGAGGTCGGGCACGGCCCGCAGCGCCGCGGAATCGAGCGCCGGGTACCCGCTGCTCTCGGATACGCGAGTGGATTCCGGCACCACGTTGCCGCGCTCGTCCAGGTGGAGACGCAGCACCACCCGGCCCTCGACTTGCTGCTCCCACAGATCCTGCGGGTAATTGACCGGCGACTCCGGGTTGACGACTACCGGCGGCTCGAAGGCCGGCGTGGCGCTGGCGCTGGGCGGCTGTTCCGGCGGCCGGCCGTTACCGCAGGCGGCGAGCAGCGCGAGCCCGGTTCCCACCAACGGGGCCAGCAGCACCGCGCCCCGAGCGGCGGTCACGCCTCCTCCACCCGGCGCTTGAGCTCCGCCAGGCGGGTCAGCGCCTCCAGCGGGGTCATGGTGTTGGGGTCCAGCGTGCGCAAGTCGGCGAGGACCGGATGCTCGTCGAACAGCGCCAGCTGGCCGGCGTCGGGAGCGGGCGGCGGCGTCAGACCGGCCACATGGTGGCCGGACTCCAACAACGCCAGGATCTCCTCCGCCCGCGCGATGACGCCGGGCGGCAGCCCCGCGAGCCGGGCGACGTGAATGCCGTAGGAGCGGTCGGTGCCGCCCGGCCGGAGCTGGTGCAGGAACACCACCTGATCCCCCACCTCGCGCACGGCGACGTTGAAGTTGCGGGCGTGATGCAGGCGCTCCGTGAGCTGGGTCAGCTCGTGGTAATGGGTGGCGAAAATGGTCTTGCAGCCGATCCGGTCGTGCAGGTGCTCGGTGACCGCCCAGGCGATCGCGACGCCGTCGTAGGTGGACGTGCCCCGGCCGATCTCGTCGAGCAGCACCAGGCTCCGCTCGGTCGCGCCGTGCACGATGGCGCCGGTCTCGGCCATTTCCACCATGAAGGTGGACTGGCCGCGGCCCAGGTTGTCGCTCGCCCCGACCCGCGTGAACACGCGATCCACCACGCCGATCGTGGCCGCCTCGGCCGGCACGAACGAGCCCATCTGGGCCAAGATCACGGCCAACCCCACCTGGCGGAGCACCGTGGACTTGCCGGCCATGTTGGGCCCCGTGAGCAAGATGATGCGCGCCGCATCGTCGAAGCGGAGGTCGTTGGGAATGAACTTCCCCCGCGGCAGCACCCGCTCCACCACCGGGTGGCGGCAGCGCGTGAGCTCCAGGCCGAAGTCGTCGGTCATGGCCGGCCGCACGTACGCCTCGCGGACGGCCACCTCGGCCAGCCCCGCCAGCACATCGAGCTCGGCCAGCAGGCGCGCGGTGCGCTGGAGGCGACCGATGCGGTCGCTCACCTGCTGGCAGAGCCCCTCCAGGAGTTCCCGCTCGCGCGCGTTGGTCCGCTCCTCGGCGCCGAGGACGCGGGCCTCGTAGTCCTTGAGCTCCGGGGTCACGTATCGCTCGGCGCCGGTCAGGGTCTGCCGTCGCTCGTACTCCGCCGGCACCGCGTGTTGGTGGGCCTTGGTGATTTCGAGGTAGTAGCCGAACACCTTGTTGAAGCCCACCCGCAGCGAGGCGATCCCGGTTCGCTCCCGCTCCCGGGCCTGCAGGCCCGCGATGAAGCGTTTGCCGCCGTCGCGCAGGTCCCGCGTGGCGTCCAGGTCCGGGTCGGCCCCGGGGCGAATCGCGTCGGCTTCGCCCACCAGCGCGGGCGGATGGTCCACCAGCATCCGCCCCAGCTCCCCGGCCAGGTCGGTCAGCAGATCCAGCTGGTGGGCCGCCCGCTCCAGCTCGGCGCTCCGTTCTCGTCGTGCCAGCCCATCGAGAGCGCCCCGCACGTCCGGCAAGCGGGCGAGTGAGTCGCGTAGCGCGCCCAGCTCCCGCGGGCCGGCGCGGCGCGCGGCGGTCCGGCTGGCGAGGCGCTCCAGATCCCGCATGCCGTCGAGCGCCTCGCGCAGCCGCTCGCGCCCGCGGGCGTCCGCCACCAGGACCTCCACGGCGTCGTGTCGCGCCTGGATTCCTTCCCGCGACCGGAGCGGGGCGAGCAGCCAGCGCCGCAGCAGCCGGGCGCCCATCGGTGACGTGGTGCGGTCCAGGACGTCCAGCAGGGTGCCGCCCGCCGCGCCGGGACGGAGCGTTTCCACCAGCTCCAGGTTCCGCCGCGTCATCTCGTCCAACGGCATCGCCGCGTCCGCGCGCACCACCCGCGGGCGCGCCAGCTGGGGCAAGCCGGCGGGCCGGAGCGCGCTGGCGTATCGTAGCAGCGCGCCGGCGGCGCCCAGCGCCGCGCGGTCCAGGGGCTCGATGCCGAGGCCGTCCAGGCTCGCCAGGCCAAAGCGGCGCGAGAGATCTTCCGCCGCCATGGCGGCGTCGAACTCCCACGGCTCGCGCTCCGAGCGCAGCACGCCTTCCGGCGTGGGCACCGCGGCGCCCTGCGGCACGACGACTTCCCGGGGGTCGAGGCGCTGGAGCGCGGCCTCGAACTCCCCCGGTGCCACGGTCTCCAGCAGGAACTCGCCGGTCGAGACGTCGAGCGAGGCGAGGCCGATGGCGTCACCCGGCAGGATGGCGACCAGGAAATTGTCCCGGGCGCGCTCCAGCAGGTTGTCGTCCAGCGCCGCCCCCGGGGTCACGGTCTCCACCACCTCGCGGCGGACGATGCCCTGCGCCAAGCGCGGATCCTCGACCTGCTCGCAGATGGCCACCCGATACCCACGTTCCACCAGCCGGTGCAGGTACTCGGCGGCCGCCTTCACCGGCACGCCGGCCAGCGGCACGTCGGCCGCGCCGCCGTTGTTCCGCGAGGTGAGCGTGAGCCCCAGCTCACGCGCGGCCAGCTCCGCGTCCTGGTAGAACATCTCGTAGAAATCGCCCATGCGGAAAAACAGGATCGCGTCGCGGTGACGCGCCTTGATCTCGCGATACTGCTGCATCAGCGGGGTGTCCGCGGCCGCGGGGGAGGCGCGGCGGCTCACGGACGCCGCTCCTCGACCACGAAGGGGCTGCCCCCCAACCTGGTCTTGAGCGCCGCCGCGACGCGTTGGGCTTCGGTGCGGGACTGGTAGCGGCCCACCCGCACCTTCAGCAGGCCGTCCGGCTCGCGCACGGCCCGCGGCTGATAGCCGTACTGGGTGAGACGGCGCATGAGGTCGTTGGCGGCGGCGGCGCTCCGCACGGCCGCGACTTGCACCGTGAAGGTCGCTGCCGCGCGAGTGGTCTCCGCGGGGGCGGGGGCCACGCCGCGACAGCGTTGCAGGTAGAAGCGCGCCCGATTGGCCGTCTCGACGTCGGCGCCGGCCTCCGTCTCGGCTTGCTGCATGAGCCCGCACGCGGCGGCCAGCTCGTTGAGCTCGAGCCGCGCGCGCCCCGCCCAGTAAGCGGCCTGCGCCCGCACCGGGGTCACCGGGTAATCGCTCAGCACCCGCTCCGCGGAGACCCGGGCCGTGCTGAAGTCCCGCGCGGCGTACGCGAACTGCGCCAGTCGCACCAGCGCCGGCGCGGCCCAGGAGGAGTGCGAGTACTCGATGCTCGCCCTGCGGAAGTAGGTCAGCGCCGTGTCGGCATTGCCGGCCACCAGCCCCGCGGCATACAAGGCGGCCGGATACAACGAATCGCTCGGTTGCAGGGCACCGATCCGCCGGCGGACCAGGGCCCGCGCCGAATCGGTCTGGCCTTCGGTGGCGAGCCGGGTCGCCTGGCTCAGGACCGAGTCGGCGAAGAGCGAGTCCCCCTGCGCCCGGAGCACCTCCGGGGTGGCGCCCAGGGCCAACGCCAGCCCCGTGCCCAAGAACGGCGCCAGCAGCACGGCGGCTCGCCTCACGCCGCCGCCTTTCCCGCGCCAAGCGACAGCAGAAGCGAGCGCAACGTGGCGCGGTCGTCGCTCACCGTGGTGGATTTCAACGCTCGATCAGCCTCGTACGTGTTGCGGATCGCCTGATCCAGTTCGTCCGGCGTCCAGTGCTGCACGGCGGATGCCCACGATCGGGCCTGTGCCTCCCAGTTCCGGCCGCCCACGGGCCGAACCCGACGCAACTGCTCCAGCAGCGCCCGTTCCAGCCGCGCCCCAACCAGGCCCCCGGCCGCCAGGGCGCGGGCCAAACGAATGCCCACCAGCTCGGTGCCGAGCGCGATCAGCATGCGCACGGCGGTTACGCCGGCCTGGGGGAGCACCCCGTCGGCGAGCCGGAGCGCCCGCAGCACGTCCCGGGCCGTCACCGCGTCGACCCAATCTTCGATGGTTTCACCTCGATTCACGCCCACCAGTTGAGCCACTTCCGCCGGGGTCACGGGCCGCCCGTCGCCGACGGCCGCGGCGAGCTTCTCCACCTCGGTGCCCAGGTGCGCGAGATCCGGTCCCACCGCTCGTACCAGGTGCTCGATCGCCTCGGCCTCCATCTCGATGCCCGCTCGCCGGGCCCGAGCGGTCACCCAGCGGCGGATCGCGTCGGGCCCGGGAACGGCCACGGCCACGTGGGTGCCGGCGCGCACCAGCCCAGCGTCCGGCGGCTCACCGGCACCGTGCACCAGAATCAGCACCGTGGTCGGCGAGGGTCGCGCGACGTAGCGGCGAAGCGCGTCCCAGGTCCGGGCGCCCTTTCGCCACTGCTCGAGGGCCTTGATCACCACGACGCGCCGCTCCGCCAGAATCGGGAGCGTCTCCACCAGCGTGTGCAAGGCCGCCGGGTCCAGGTCCCCCGCCGCCCGGGTGTCGAGATTGAAGTCGCGCGCCGCGGACTCCAGCGCCGCGTCCACGATCAGAGCCACCAGTTCGTCTTTGAGAACGTCCGCGTCGCCGGTGAGGTAGTAGATCGGGGCGATCTCCCCTCGCTTCACGCTGCGGTGCACGGACTCGAAGCTGGAGGGCCCCATACGGAGAAGTTTACCCGCGCAGCGGGGGCGATGAAAGAGCGCGACGCCGAGAGTTTAGGGTGCGATCGCGGCGTCGGCGCCGGGGTGCGACGCGCTGGCGGGGACCACCACCGTTGGCGAGTGAGGGGCGTCCGACCCGGTGAAGCTGACGAAGGGGACGCTGGGATTCACGACCACGATGGGCATCGATCGGCGCTCGCGGGCCAGCTCCGCCGACCGTCTGGCCGCCAGGCCCTCGTACACCAGCAACGCGCCCGCCACAGCGACCAGCACCGCCGCGGCCAGCCCAGCTGGGGTGAGGGCCGGTTGCCGGCCCGCGCCCAGCACCGCGGCCAGGCGTGCCCGAAGTTCGCGGCGGAACGCCGGCGACGGCTCGATCTCGCCCAGACCCCGCAACGCGTCCACGCCTCGTGATACCGCGTAGTGGTATCGGGCGCACCGGCGGCACACTCGTCGGTGGCGCTCCAGCTCCAACAGAACCCTGGGATCGGTGATCAGGCCGTCACGGAAATCGGAATACCGGCCGAGGAAATCGGAACAGTCCATGCGGGCCCGGCTTGAGAACCGGGTGGATAGTACACCGGTGGCAAGGGAGGTTCCATCTTGGGCCGGAGGGGCCGCACCGGCCGCGGTGGATGTCGCGGGGGCCGCGCGGCTCGTGCGGCCCCTGCGGCTCAGTCTAAGTGCGGTGCAATTACCTGCGCGAACCGATTCCGCGCCCGGTTGAGCCGGCTCTTCACCGTGCCGAGGTTACAGTCCGTGATTTGCGCGATGTCCTCGTAGCTCTTTCCCTCCAGCTCGCGCAACACGAACACCTCGCGATGGTGCTCCGGCAGCTGCGTGATGGCCCACTCGACCAGCTCGCGCAGGTGCCGCTTGCGATACAGGTCGTCCGGACGGTGGTGCGGATCCTCGAATTGCAGCGGCCGATGATCCGCGTCCCAGCTCTTCTTCATCGCCTGGAACAGCACCAGGGGATTCCGGCTGCGGTTGCGCAGTTCGTTCTTGGCCAGGTTCGACGCGATGGTGTAAATCCAGGTCGAGAACTTCTTGCTCTGGTCGAAGCGGTGCAGGTGGCGATGGACCCGGATGAACACTTCCTGGACCAGATCTTCCGCACGCTCCCGATCGCCGATGGTACGGTACACGAAATTGAGGAGGCGCTTCTGGTAGCGCTGCACCAGCTCCCGGAAGGCCTCCGCGCGCCCGCCCAGGCAGGCGGCCACGACGCCCGAGTCGTCCAGCCCTCGGAGGGCTGGACCGGCCGGGGGTGCCGGGAGGGAGCGGTTCTCTGGTCGTTCCGCGAGGGCTTTCATTCGTGGCTCCGACTTCCCAAGTACGCTAGCGCTTTCCTCCAAGGGTCACAAGATGAAGACCGCATAATCCGTACCGGGGCAACGCGCTCACGTACTTGACCGCCAACCCGTTGCCTGACATACGCTTGTCCCGGTCGCCTGGCGGCGCGGCGACGTTCCGTGGCCGTCCCCCCGGGATGACAGCTTGTCATAATCCCAGCCGAAAGCCTGCCAGGTACAGCAGCGCCACGATCGATTTCCCATCCACGATTTCCCGGTCTCGGATCATCTCGAGCACGCGCGAGACCGGCTTGGCCTCCACCACTATGAATTCGTCGGACATAGGTTTCGGTTCCCCGGCCGTGATCCCGGTCGCGAGGAACAGGTGAATGCGTTCGTCTGTGAAGCCGGGGGTGGTGTAGATCGTCGTCAGGTACTCGACCCGTCCCGCCCTGGCCCCGGTTTCCTCCCGCAGTTCCCGTCGCGCACACTCCTCCGGGCTCTCCCCCGGCTCCAGCACGCCGGCCGGCACTTCCCAGATGGGCCCACCGGCGGCATAGCGATACTGCCGGATCAGGAGCACCTGGGGATCGGCGCTGGCCGGGTCCGACAGGAGCGGCACGACTGCGGCGGCGCCCGGGTGCCGCACCATCTCCAGCGTCCAGGTGGAGCCGTCGGGCGCCTGGACCGTGTCCAGGTCTACGTTGATGAGTCGGCCCGCGTAGGCGCGCCGCGTTTCGAGGCGGCGGCGCTCGGGGGATTCGGTCATGGCGACTCCACTCCCGCCGCCCGCCTCCTTAAAGGGTCAGATGCGCGAGGGGGGCGGCGGGTTGCGAGAGAGGGCGGATTACGCCTGCCGGACGAAGACGATGAGGAGCCGGTTGGCCGTCAGTGGCGTGGCCGATTCGTACAGCCAACCGGTCAAGGCGCGCTCGTTCAGCAGATCCGTCAGCGTCTCCTCGTCCTCGCGCGCCTTGGCCTGGAGCTTGGCGATCACCACTTGGTATTGCTTCATGGGCCCTCGCTACCGGGTGCCGAAGAGGCGGTCGCCCGCATCCCCGAGCCCGGGGAGAATGTAGCCGTTGGCGTTCAGCTGCCGATCCAGGGCCGCGGTGTAGACCGGGACGTCGGCGTGGGCGTCCAGCATCTTCTTGACGCCCTCCGGCGCCGCCACCAGGCACAGCAGTCGGATGCGGCGCGCGCCCACGTTCTTGAGCGCCGTGACGGCATGCACCGCGGAGCCGCCGGTCGCCAGCATCGGGTCCAGCACGAAGAACAGCCGGTCCTGCTCGGCGCCGGGGATCTTGAAGTAGTAGTGCACCGGCTCGAGCGTCTCGTGATCGCGGTACAGACCGATGTGGCCGACCCGCGCGCCGGGAATGAGCTCCATGATGCCGTCCACCATGCCGAGACCGGCGCGGAGAATCGGCACCAGGGCGAGCTTCTTGCCTGCCACCTGCGCGCCTTCGGTTTTCTCCAACGGCGTCTCGACCTCGACCGGCTCGAGCGGCAGGTCCTTGGTGGCCTCGTACGCCATGAGCATGGCGATCTCGTCGACGAGCTCG
>JACPAP010000267.1 GCA_016180765.1 Gemmatimonadota bacterium | reverse complement strand
CAGTCGACACGGACTCGGACAAGGTCTTCGATGGATTGGACGCCTGCCCCGGGACGCCTGGCGGCGCCGTGGTGGACGACAAAGGCTGTCCGGTGGACACCGACAACGACACGGTGTTCGACGGGCTCGATCTGTGCGCCAACACCCCGATGGGCGCCACGGTGGATCCGAACGGCTGCCCGCTGGACGGAGACAAGGATGGCGTGTTCGACGGGCTAGATCGTTGCCCCGATACGCCGACCGGGGCCACGGTCGATACGGCCGGGTGCCCCACCGATCAGGACCAGGACCAGGTGTTCGACGGCCTCGACCAATGCCCCGATACCCCGGCCGGCGCCGAAGTGGACGCCCGCGGCTGCACCGTGCCCAAAGACACGGACGGCGACGGCGTGTTCGACCAGCAGGACCGCTGCCCCAACACCGCCCCCGGCACCAGGGTGGACGCGGTGGGCTGCCCGGTGATTCAGGAGGTAGTGCAGGCAGCCGCACGGCCGCTGTTCCAGGTGGTGGAAGGCAAGGCCCAGCCGCTCATCCTCAAGGGCGTGAACTTCCGGTCCGGCCGGTCCGACCTCACGCCGAGCTCGTTTATCGTGTTGGATGAGGTGGCGGCATCGCTGGTCGCCAATCCGACGGTGCGGATCGAGATCGGAGGCCACACCGACGCCACGGGGGCCCGGGCAATGAATCTCCGACTCTCGCTCGGGCGCGCCATGGCGGTACGAGCCTACCTGGTCGCGAAGGGCGTCTCACCGGACCGGCTGGTCGCTCGCGGCTACGGCCCGGACCGACCGGTGGCGGATAATCGGGCCGTGGAGGGGCGGGCCCAGAACCGGCGGGTGGAGCTAAACCTCCTGGAGGGCCAGCCGTAGACAGGGCCGGAGGGGGCGCCGAAACC
Organism: Gemmatimonadota bacterium; assembly: GCA_016180765.1. GTDB lineage: Bacteria > Gemmatimonadota > Gemmatimonadetes > Gemmatimonadales > GWC2-71-9 > JACPAP01. Next base: position 12,386 of record JACPAP010000267.1, on the reverse strand, counting down.
AACGCGAGGTGGGGTCGTCCCTGCCGCCTCTGCGGCCCCTGCCGCCCCTCCGGCCCCTTAGAACACTTGCGCGAACGGACCAACCTGCAACATATTGGCGGCCCTTAAGCTGAGGCTGTAAGGGAGGTTAGGAGCCAACCGGGGGCGGTCCCCGACTCGGGGACCGCCCCTCTCGTCTCCAAAAGCCGTATGGTGCACCGTGGGTCTGGACCGGTCTGGTTGTTGCTCGCGGGGGTCACAATGGCCGCGCCCCTGGCGGGTCAGCAACGCCCGCCGGGCTATGTCCGGTATCACGAAGTCGAGCGGCCGGACTACGCGGCCGAGATCGCGGCCCTGCGCCCGCCGATTCAGCTGCCACCTTCCCCGCTCCAGTGGGCCACGCTCGCGGACCACGCGTCGTCCCCGCCGGATTACCTGCGGGAGTTGCTGCCCACGTTGCCAAGCCCGCCGCTCGACCTGCCGCCTCCGCCCGTGGGCCAGCCCCCGGCCGTGGTGCGCGGCCTCTACCTGAACGCCTGGGTCTTCAGTTCCAGCCGGTTCGCCGACTTGCTCCGACTCGCCGACACCACGGAGATCAACACGTTCGTTATCGACGTGAAGGACGACACCGGTTACCTCACGTACCGCTCGAGCGTGCCGACCGCGGTGGAAATCGGGGCCAACGACCGGGTCCGGGTTTCCGAGACACGGCAGCGACTGGCGGAGCTTCAAGCGCGAGGCGTTCATCCCGTCGCGCGTATCGTGGTGGCGAAGGATCCCCTCCTGGCACGCCGAAAGCCGGAGTGGGCGATTCACGACACGCGGGGCGGGTTGTGGCGCGACCGGCTGGGGAGCGCCTGGGTGGACGCATACCGGGATTCCGTGTGGATCTACGCCGCTGACCTGGCCAAGGAAGCCGTGATCCTCGGCTTCGCCGAGATCCAGTTCGACTACCTGCGCTTTCCGGACGAGCCTCGATGGCTGTTGGACCGCGCGGTGTTCCCCGGCAAGCGCCCCAGCGAGTCGCAACGCGCGGCCGTGCGCCGCAACGTCGCGCTCATGCGCGAGCGCACCGCGCAGCTCGGCGTGCCGTTCACGCTGGATCTGTTCGGGCTCACCACCAGCGCCGACGGGGACCTCGGCATCGGCCAGACGTGGGAGGACTTAGCGCCGCTGGCGGACGTGGTGTTGCCGATGGTCTATCCCAGTCACTATCGCCGCGGCGCCTACGGGATCGAGCACCCCAACGCCGCGCCCTACACCACCGTCCGCCGGGCGCTGGAAGAGGCCTTAAGGAAGAACGCCCGCCTCACCAGCGCGCCCAAGATCCGTCCCTACCTGCAGGCGTTCTCCATCTTCCGGGTGCGGTACACGCCGGACGAAATCCGGGCACAGATCCGTGCCACCGAAGAGCTGGGCCTGACCGACTGGGTGTTGTGGAACGCTCGGGGGGTCTATCCGGCCGCGGCGCTGCGCCCAGGACGGGCTGGCGGTTCGGTCGTCAACGGCACGCCGCAGGCCGGGGGCCTTTCAGGGCGACCTTAGGGCCTACCGCGCCCTCACCAACCCCGGCTCCCAGGCCGTGATGTAGCCCGCGATGGCGCTGGCCGCCGTGGTGTAGGGGCTGGCCAGGTACAACTGCCCGGGTCCTGACCGGCCAGGGAAATTCCGGTTGATGGCGCTGATAGTGACGGTGTCCCGGTCGTAGGACACGCCCGGCCCCGCGTTGATGCACGCCCCGCACGAGGGCTCGATGAACACCGCGCCCACGGCCTGGAAGATCTCGAGGTACCCCATCTCCTCGCAGTAGCGCTTCACTTCCTGCGATCCACACTGGACGTAGCACTTCACGTCTGGCCGGACCCGCTTCCCCTGCTCCAGCGCGTCTCGAAACACCGCCGCATACATGTCCATGTCCGATTTCTTGCCGGCAGTGCACGAACCCGCGTAGGCGATATCTACTTTCACCGGGTCGCCCAACTCGCTGATGAAGACCCCGTTGCCGGGATCCCCGGGCAGCGCCACCATGGGCTCCAACGTCGCCGCGTCGAACTCAATCACCGTTTCCCACTCGGCACCGTCGTCCGAGTAGAGTCCCTCGAACAGCGGCCGCACGTGGTCCGGTTTCAGGCCCCGCTCCCGCTCCAGATACTCGACCACCTGCTGGTCGGGCCTGACGATCCCGGTGAACGCCCCCACCTCGGCCGCCATGTTGGTCATGGTGGCCCGCTCGTCTACCGAGAGCGCTTCCACCGCTTCCCCGGCGTACTCGACCAGCTTGCCGATGGCGTGGCCATCCTTGACGTACGGATGCCGCAGGACCTGCAGCATGAAATCCTTGGCCGTAATGCCCGGCGGCTTCTGCCCGTTGATGCGCACCAGCACCGACGGCGGCACCTTGAGCCGCACATCCCTGGTGAGCCAGGAGTTGAAGATCGCCGTGGTCCCCACGCCGAACGCCACGCTGCCGATGGCCCCCGCGTGCGGTGTGTGCGAGTCGCTCCCGATGATCAAGTGACCCGGGAGTGCGTGGGCTTCCAGAATCTTGGAATGACAAATCGCTTCCGATCCGGCGGGAAGGCCCATGCGACCGGGCCCGCGCCGCGGCAGCTCGTCGTACAGCCGCACACCCTGCCGGGCCGCGAATTCCTCCTGCTTCTGTTTGAGCTCCATGGCGACGTCGAGCAGCCCCTGCGCCTTGCGCTCGTCCGTCATGGCCAGCTCCAGGAACGTCAGGTGATCGCGGAACAAGAACACCGACTCGGGATCCACGATCCGCTGGTCCTGGCCCACGTACTGTTCCCAGAAGATCGCCGCCATGGGGGTGACGTACTCGTGGCTGAACCGGATGTCGGTACGGACGAACCCTTCGTCGCCCGGCCGGACGTAGGGGATGCCCACCTCGTTGCGCGACAGATCGCGCACCCAGTGCCGCGCAATGATCTTCTCGGCCAGCGTCATGGGCCGCCGGCGCGTGGCGACCGCCGGGACCGCCACCTGACCCTGAAGCCGCGCGACGTTGTACTGGAACAGCCCGCCGTACTCGATGATCCCACGCGTGATTCCGCCTTCGCCCTCGGTGAACACCGCAAGCGGGATCTCCTCGCCCCGCCGCACTTGGTCGATCAGCGAGAAATCGGTGCTGGTGAGGATGCCCAGATTCTGGCAGTTCTCTCCGTAGATGCGCTCGATGCTTTCGGCGATCACCAGCTGGATGCCCGCGCACATCTCCGCATAGGGAGACTGCTCTCGCGAGGAGCCCTTCCCCCGTCGCTTGCCGGCGACGGAGCACACGAAGCCCCCCGCTTTCACCGACCCGCGCGATACCGGGAACTCGCCGCCGGCCTTGAGCCCCAGGTAGGGGAATTCGCCCAATCGCTCGTCGTAGTAGTAGCAGATGTAGGCGGGAGTGATTTCGTCCGTGGAGATGTTGTCGCGGAGGGCGGTAGCGACGGGCAGGGACAGGTTCTCGCCGGCCAGTTGCCGGCGCACCAGCTCCGCGTCGTCCATCAGGAACAGGACCCGCCCCTCGAGACGCACCGCGTCGGGACGCTTGGCAACCGGGCGATGCTTGAGGCTTTCGATCATGGGAGGTTGAGCTGAAATGAAGCCCAAGCCTCCCTGCCGGGCAAGCGGCCGGCTACAATACGCGCACGGCGATGCGACTCACTACGATCGTCGCCTTCCTGGGGCTGGCCCAGCCGGCCCTCGCCCAGCAGCGGACCCCCTCCCTGGTCGAGCGGACCGGCACGCTGCGTTCCCCTCCCCTCAGCGAAAGCTCCGGCGTCGCCGTGAGCCGCCGGCATCCCGGCGTGCTCTGGACCCACAACGACTCCGGCGACGGACCCATGCTCTACGCCACCAACCTCGCCGGCGACGACCTGGGCCGATACCTGGTCCCTGGAGCCACCAACTATGACTGGGAGGACATCGCGCTGGCGCGGTGCCCGGAGCAGCCGCGGGATTGCCTCTACGTCGCGGACACCGGCGACAACAACGAGCGACGCCGGAACGTCACACTATATGTCGTCCCCGAGCCAGGCGCGCGCCCGCAGCCGGCCGACGACGACGAGCCGGCCCGCGTCACGGCGCGAGCCCGAGCGGTGCGGGTCAGGTACCCGGATGGCGCGCACGACGTCGAGGCCATGTGGGTGGAGCCCGACGGATCGGTCCAACTGGTCAGCAAAGGGACATACGGCCCCATATTTCGGTACTTGGTTCCGCGCGCCGCCCTGGACCACGACACGGCGACGGCGGAGCGGCTGGACCGGCTTCCCGTGGTGCCGCAACGCGCACTGGGCCGATGGGTCACGGGTGCCGCCATCTCCGCTAACGGTGAGCGGGTGGTGATTCGCACCTACACCGAGTTGTTTTTCTTCCGCCGGGAGAAGGACTGGCGTCTCACCGCCGACGGACCTCCCTGTTGGCTGGGTACGCTCGAGCCGCAAGGCGAAGGCGTGGCGTTCCTGGACGACAGCACCTTGGTGCTGACCAGCGAGGGCGTATTGGGCCAGCCCGGCCCGATTCACCGGGTCAGGTGCTAGTACCGAATGTTGAAGTTTGAAGTTCGACCCCGACAGACGCGCTGGTACACCGCCCTGAGCCTGCTTGCGCTTCTGGTAGCACCTGGCCAGAGCAGCGCGCAGCGGGCGCGCTCAGAGCCGGTCGCGGCGGACCCGCTGGCCCAGGGCCTGGCCGCCATCACGCCGAGCCTGATCGAGGCGCCGCTTCGCCTGCTCGCAGACGACCTGATGGAGGGCCGCGCCCCCGGTACTCGGGGCGGCGACCTGGCAGCCCGCTACCTGGCGTCGCAGTTCGCCGGTCTGGGGCTCAAACCCGGGGCGCCGGACGGCTCGTTCTACCAATGGGTCTCCCTGGCGGGCCTCACTACCGAAGCATCCGTCGTGGTGGGAGCGCAGCGACGCACCCTGGTCCTCGAGCCGGGCACCGAGATCGTAGCATGGCCGCAGCGCGCGGACTCGTTGGCGACGCTGGACGCCGAGATCGTGTTCGCCGGGTACGGCATCACCGCGCCGGAGTGGGACTGGGATGACTACAAAGGGGCGGCACAGACCGGCAGGATCGTCATGGTCCTGCCGAACGAGCCCGGGGCGGGGGACTCCACGGTCTTCCGCGGCAACGCCCTCACGGCGTATGGGCTCTGGACCCACAAGCTGGAACAAGCGGCGCGCATGGGGGCGGCCGGGGTGCTGCTGGTCCACACTCCGCAGGCGGAGCCCCTGCCCTGGGCCGCCATCCGGAGTTCCTGGTCCGGCGAGCGCGTGCTGCCCGACCGGCCGCCCACGCAGTCGCTACGGTTCGCCGCCTGGATCACCGCGGACGCGGCCCGTCGCATCGTAGAAGCCACCGGCAAGGACTACGGGCTGCTGCTCCAGCGCGCCCGGTTGCGCGACTTCCGGCCGCTGGACGTGGGAGCGCGGGCCGCCGTGGACTTGCGCTCGCGGGTCCGGCGGTTCCGCTCGCCCAACGTCATCGCGCGGCTGGACGGGGCGGACTCGCTGGGCCGCGCCGACGTGGTTCTGCTCACCGCGCATTACGACCACCTTGGGATGGGCCCCTCGCAGGGCACGGACTCCATCTACAACGGCGCCGTAGACAACGCCTCCGGCCTCGCGGTCATGCTCGCCGCGGCCACGGCACTCAGCCGCGCGGGGAGCGCACCCCGCCGCTCGGTGGTATTCGCCGCCACCACCGCTTCGGAGGCCGGCGGGCTCGGCGCCACGACCTACCTCGGCCAGCCTCCGGCTCCGCTGGACCGCACCGTAGCCGTGGTGAATTTGGACCGCGCCAACGTCTGGGGACCGACCCGAGACGTCGTGGCGTTGGGCGGCGAGCTTTCCACCCTCGGGGACTGGGTCACCGCGGCCGCACGAGCGGAAACTCTCCAGGTGGCTTCGGATCCCTTTCCGCACCTGGGAGACTTCTATCAGTCGGACCAGGCGGCGTTCGCGCGCGCCGGCATCCCGGCGGTCTGGTTGCGATCCGGCATACAGTACCCCGAGAAGGGCGCCGGATGGGGCGCCGAGCAATGGCGGGCCTATCTTGAGCAGCGATATCATCGTCCCTCGGATCACGTCCACCAAGACTTCGACTATCGCGGGCTGGTCCAGCTGGCTCGCGTCTTGTCGAGGCTGGCTTGGTCCCTGGCGCAGGGCACCGACTTCCCCACCTGGCTGCCTGGGGCCGAGTTCCGTCCCGCAGGGCAGCGGCTCCGTCCGGCGCGATAACCCTCTGGCCGCACCAAGCCCGACTCGATAAGTTCCCGGCCGGTTTTTGCGGCCTTCTCCCCCTTTTCCACCGGACACGGGAGCTATCCCCTGGACCTGCCCAGCGCACACCGGGTACCGATCAACTGGCTGCGACAGCATGCTTGCCCCGCGATTAAGTGGCGGGTAGTCAACGAGATACTGCCCGTGCACGGCGCGTCACCCGAGGACCGAGCGGCCCTGCTGGCCGACGTGCTGGAGCAGAAGGCCGTGGTTCAGCTGGTCCGGAAGCAGAAGCCCAACGGAACCTGGGGCGACAACATCCTCGGCGTGGATCCGGTCAGGGGGAAGCTTCTCGATGATGCTGGAACGGTATCGCGCTACCGGCGGCTGATTGAGCTCGGTGTCCCGACGAGCGAGCGGGCGTTCCGCCTCACGGACCGGCTCTTCTACCGGCTACTGTCCAAAGACGACGCCCCGGAGCTGATGTTCGAGTTCCGAAAGGCGGGGAAGGCGAGTCCGGAACTTGCCAACTGGGTTCGGGGTGCCATGCGCGAAGCGGCGACCACGGCGCTGGCGCAAGCCGGTCAACTCGAGGATCCGAGGGTGCGGGGCGCGGCGCACCGGATCGCCTCCAACGTGTCACAGTTCCTTCGCAGCGAGTTGGCCGACAAGCCCCTGATCCGCCGGGGCAGCCGGACCGTCCTCCACCCGGAGGCCTATCCGCCTACCGTGTTCTCGGTCGCCATGGTGGCCCTGATGCCGAACCTGCAACGGGAGCGTGCCGGGTTCGTAGAGCGCCTCACGGCTTTCCTTGCCAGGCCCGCTGCCAAGCGGGAGTACGTCGTGGTCGTCGGAAAGAAGGCCGTGAAGCCGGTGTTCCAACTCCTGGGCGATCCCATTCAAGCTGACAGCGCGGGTCACCCCAAAGATCTCCCGCTCGCCTTGCATTGGATCGAAGTCCTGGTCCGGCTGGGCGCGCTGCACACCTCCGAGACCGCACAGCGCGTGTTGGCGCGGCTACTCAAAGAGTGCGACCCCCAGGGTGTCTGGGCGCCCAAGAGTCTCAGGAGCCTGCCCAGGAGCCCGTCGAAGTTGGCGGACTTCGCGTTCCCTCTCGAGTTCGACGGCAAAACCCCCGAGCGCCGCCAGGCCGATGTTACCTTCCGGCTGGGCTTGATCGCCAAGCTCGCGGGCTGGCAGCTGGAGTTCATGTAGAATCATTCTATTGCTGTTGCGATATGGGCGGCTGCATCGTAGAGTAGTTGCATAGACTACTCCTATGCCTCCCTCACGGCCGCTCCTCGATCTCACGCCCTTCGGCTTCACGCCCACAGAAAGTCTCGCCTACCGAGCACTCTCCGAACTCGGCCCCCAGACGGGGTATGGGCTGGCCCGCGCGCTTTCCATTGCCCGGGCCAACGCCTACCAGGCGCTCCGGGGCCTCGTGGCCAAGGGGGCCGTGACGACGACCGCCGAGCGGCCGGAGAGATACCGGCCGCTTCAGCCTTCCGCGCTGGTGGCCCTGATGGCCCAGCGCCAAGCCGGGAAACTCGATCGGCTCGAGGCCGAGCTCGCCCACATCCAAGGCGCAGGGGCCCCTGGCACCGTGGCAATTTCCGGGGAGCGCGCGCTCATTGATCTCACGATGCGCACCGCGGCGCGCGCTGCGGGCCCGATCACCTGCATTGCTCCAGCCAAGCTGCTCACCAGCCTCGCTCCAGCCTGGCATAAGCGTGCGGGAGACAGGGCTGAAACTCATCTCTGGTACCTGGGCGACGCCCCGGTCTCGCCGCTTCCCGTGGAACCTGCCGGCCAGATAGACACCGAAACCTCGGTGCGACACTTCGCGGCTCCTGTCCTGCTTCTGGTCGCTCCCGAGGCCGCCGTCATAGCTGCGCTGGCAGCGGCCGGCCCCACCGGCTATTGGACCTCAGATTCGGTGCTCACGGCAACGGCCCGTGCGGCAGTCGAACGGTTGACGCGGCCTTAACCGCGGAGAACGCAGAGGGAGAATAGAGAGAGAACGCAGAGGGTTCCCTGAACACACCCGCGTCGTTGTTCTCCGCGGTCTCTCTGTGCTTTTCTCTGCGCTCTCTGCGGTTAAACGCTGCCGTGCCGGTTGACACAAGGTGGTGGACGCGCAATAACTTACTGTAGTTCAACCATCTGGTTAAGATGACGTTGAGCGGCGAAACGCGGCGGGACTCGCGGGGCCTCATTCTCTCAGCGGCGCGCCAGGAGTTCGGGCAACAAGGATACGCTGGCGGCCGCGTCGATCGGATTGCGCGTCGGGCGGGTGTCAACAAGCAGCTCATCTTCTACTATTTCGGGTCCAAGGCTGGTTTGTTCCAAGCGGTGGTCGAATCGGCGTCGCGGGATATCGCCTCGGACGCCGGCGCGGCCGGCTTGTCAGGCGGACCGTTGGACCAGCTTCGGGCCCTCTTGGAGCGCGCCTTCAACACCCTGGCGGCGAACGCGGACCTGCTGCGCGCCACGGTGGTCGCGTCTGAAACGGGCGAGGGCTCTCGAGCCCTCTGGGCCGAGCACCTGGCACAACTCGGCGAGACGATTCGGGCGCTGGTGTCCGATGCGCAGGGACTCGGCTACGTGCGCGACGACGTGGATCCGGCGATCGTGGCGCACACGGCGGTTGCTACCGTGGTGGGTTCGGTGGTGCTCCCTGGGGCCTCCGGGGACCGGCGACCGCTGGGCGAGATCGATCTGTTGATACGCGGTCTCGCCTGGTAATCACGGCGTCAGTGAGCCACCAGCTCCGGTTGTTCTGCGTCCGCCGGCCCGCTGGTGCGGCGCGGGTGGCCGGGATCCCGCTGGAGCGCGACCGCGAGCACGTCGCTCAGCGATTCCACCGGGTGCACCGTGAGCACGCCGCGCTCCGCCGTGCTGAGGTCCTCGAGATCGGCCAGGTTCTCCCGTGGCAAGACGACGGTGGTGATGCCCGCACGGGTCGCGCCCAATACTTTCTCCTTTACGCCACCGATGGGCAGAACCCGACCGGATAGCGTGATTTCCCCGGTCATGGCGATGTCGTGCCGCACCGGGACGCCGGAGAGGGCGCTGACCAACGCCGTGGCCATGGTGACACCCGCCGAGGGCCCCTCTTTGGGGGTGGCTCCGGCAGGGACATGCACGTGCACATCCTTGTCGGTCAGCGCGCCGTCGGGGATGCCGAGGTGGTCCGCGTGTGAACGCGCGAAGGTCAGCGCCGCCCGAGCCGACTCTTTCATCACGTCGCCGAGTTGGCCCGTGAGCGCCAGGTCGCCCTTCCCCGGCATGACCGAGACCTCGACGAACATGATGTCCCCGCCGACCGGCGTGTAGTACATACCGGTCGCGATCCCCACCTGGTCCTCGCGGGCGGCCCGCTCTGGGTGCACCATGGGCCGCCCGATGACGCGGCTGATGTCGCCCGCGTCGAGTCGCTCCTGCTCCACTTCCTTGGCGGCGATGCGGCGGGCCACCTTGCGCGCCACTTTACCCAACTCGCGCTCCAGCTGTCGCACCCCGGCCTCCCGGGTGTAGCCGGAGATCAGTGCCATCACGGCGTCGTCCGTCAGCGTGAGCCGGGCCGCGTCCAGCCCGGCTTCCTTGAGTTGCCGCGGGATCAGGTACTGTCGGGCGATAGCGAGCTTCTCCTGCTCGGTGTATCCCGAGAACTCCACCATCTCCATCCGGTCGAACAGCGGACTCGGGATTCCCTGGAGGAAGTTCGCGGTCGCGATGAACAGGACTTCCGACAGGTCGAACGGAATGCCCAGGTAGTGGTCCGTGAAGGTGTCGTTCTGGGCTGGATCCAGCACTTCCAGCAGCGCGGCCGCGGGATCGCCCTGGAACGAGACGCCGAGCTTGTCTACTTCGTCCAATAGGAACACCGGGTTCTTGCTGCCGGCCCGTTTCATCCCGTCAACGATCCGTCCCGGCATGGCTCCCACGTAGGTTCGCCGGTGCCCGCGGATGTCCGCTTCGTCTCGCGCGCCGCCCAGCGAAATGCGCACGTATTTGCGTCCCGTCGCTCGGGCGATGGACTTGGCGATGGACGTTTTGCCGACGCCGGGTGGACCGACGAACAGCAGGATGGAGCCCCGGGGCACGCGGTCATCTTCGTTGCCGGCGCCGGGAGAAGCGGCAGGGGCGGCAGGAGCGGCAGAGGAGGCCGGCGGGCCCTCACCCTGCCGCTGCTGCCGCTCCTCCAGCATCTGCCGCTGTCTGAGCTGCCGCACCGCCAGGAACTCCAACACCCGATCCTTCACCTTCTGCAGTCCGAAGTGATCCTCATCCAGCACCTTGGCCGCCTCGGCCACGTCCAGATGCTCCTCCGTGCGGACATTCCACGGAAGCTCGGCGACGGTTTCCAGATACGTGCGGATCACTTGCGCTTCCATGGACTCGCGCGAGGTGCGCTCCAGACGGGCCAGTTCCCGCTTGACTTCCTTCCTGGCTTCCTCGGGCAGCTCCAGCTTCTCGAGACGCTCGCGCAGTTCGTCCGTGTCCGCTGATTCGTCTTCGTCGCCCAGCTCCTTGCGGATCGCCTTGAGCTGCTCCCGCAGAAGCATCTCACGCTGGCGCTCCCCCAACTCCTCCTGGACCTTCTCCTTGATCTCCTCCTGCGCGTTCAGCAGCGCGAGCTGACGCTGGACGTGCACCAGCACTCGACGCATCCGTTCCTCGATGCCCAGCGTCTCCAGCAGCCCCTGGCGTTCCGCGGGTGCGATGTCGATGTAGCCGGCCACCAGATCCGCGAAGCGCCCCGCCTCGGTGACGCCCTCCAGCACCTGCTGCACCACGTCCTCCGGGAGTCCGGATTTCTGCCCCAGCTCGGCCGCCCGCTCGCGCAGTTCCTTGTGGAGCGCCACGAACGCCGCATCGGTGGGGTCCGCCGGCGGGAGATCCTGCGCCTCGACCACCACCGCCTCGATGTGACCCTCGCTCTGCCCGTACTGGAGCACGGTGCCGCGATACTCGCCATGTAGCAACAACTGCACGCCGCCCAACCCACGCTGGATCTGTCCAATGCGCGAGACGGTCCCGGTGGTGTACAGCACCTCCGGCGTCACGTTCTCGATGTTTTGCCGCTGGGAGACCGCGAAGATCAAACGGTCTTCCCGCTTGAGCGCGGTCTCGATGGCGCGCAGCGTGCCCGGGCGTCCCGCCCCGACAGGCACCGTCACTCCTGGAAACAGGACCACCTCTCGCAACGGCAGCACCGGGATGCGCAGGCGCCGGGTGCCGGAGGTGTCTCTGGGTCGCTCGCGGATCTGGTCGGTCTCGGTCATGATCGGCTCCTCGAAGGGCGCAAAGACTCCCTCAGGAGGAATGATACGGCACCAAACATGCCAGGCGCGAGGGAGGGTTCTGGCAACAAAAAGCCGCCACGGCGGCGGCGAGGCTGGTTCAGTGTTGCCACTCTGGCAGTGGTTACCCGCCAGGCGCTCGCGGCGCGATGTTGAGCAGCGCGCGCAGCTCGGTCTCGGTCAACTGCTCGAGCAGGCCCGCTCGGGTGGTAACCTCGCGATCGGCCTCGGACTTGTCGCTCTCGCAGCTGAACCGGACGATATCGGCGGGTTCCGGAAACAGCCCCTCGCGCGACCTCGTAGGGACGATGCCCGAGGTGCGCCCCACTCGTTCGACGAGCCAACGCCGTCCGGCATCGTCGGTTACCCAGCGCATGCCACCTCCAGGGAGCGCATGTAACAGGTTGCCACGGTGTTAGGCGCACGTTAATCTACGCCCGGACCACACCAGAAGCTACATGGACGAGGAGTCGAAGTCGTCTCTCGCCGACCGCCTATCGAACGCCCTCGCCGACAGCTACGCGCTGGAGAGCGAGATCGGCCGCGGGGGCATGGGTGTGGTCTTCAGCGCGCGGGATCTCAAGCTCAAGCGGCGCGTGGCCATCAAGGTGCTTCCGCCGGAGCTGGCGTTCCGCGGGGAGATCCGGACTCGGTTTCTCCGTGAGGCCGAAACGGCCGCCCGCCTGTCCCATCCCAACATCGTGCCGATTCACGCGGTCGGCGAGGCCAACGCGCTGGTCTACTTCGTGATGGGCTTCGTAGACGGGGAGTCGCTGGCGGCTCGGCTGCGCCGCCGCGAACGCCTGCCGCCCGAAGAGGTGCGCCGCATCATGAAAGAGACGGCCGATGCGCTCGGCCTGGCGCATGC
>JACPAP010000266.1 GCA_016180765.1 Gemmatimonadota bacterium | reverse complement strand
CGCCGTGGTGATGGTGTTCAACTACCTGGACCGATCCCGCATGCCGGAGCTTCGCGAGACGGTAAGGCCCAGGGGCTATCTCTTGTGCGAGACGTTCCTCGAGGCGCAGCGCGAGCATGGTTGGGGTCCCACGTCGGATGATCATCTCCTCAAACCCGGTGAGCTCCTTGAGTTGGTCGAGCCGTTCGAGGTGATCCTGGCCCGCGAGGCGCTCGATTTTGTGGGCGGCCGGCCCATGGCCGTGGCGAGCATCCTGGCGTTCCGACCCGGGCAATGATGCGTCTCGCGCGGCTCGCGCCACAAGAGGCACGTTGCTCGCGGCGATTCCCGGCAGCTCGCTGCCCCATGGGCATTCTCCGCCAGCGGCGCGCGCCTCGTTGAAACTGCGACACGACGCTACTTTCCCGGCATGGCTGCTAGCCGCAACGGGCTCCAGGTCGCGATCATCGCCGGTTGCCGCACGCCCTTCTGTAGGGCGGGGAGCGACCTCAAGAGCTTGAGCGCGGTGGATCTGGCCCGGCACGCGACGATCGAGTTGCTGCACCGGGCCGAGCTCGACGGCAAGCTGGTGGACGAAATGTACTTCGGGCAGGTCGTGGCCAGTCCGCTGGCGCCGAATCTGGCCCGCGAAGTGAGCCTCCTGCCGCAGTTCCCTCGCACCATTCCTGCGGTCACCGTCAACCGTGCCTGCGCGTCCGCCAACACGGCCGTGGGCCAGGCCCACGACCAGATAACCCTGGGGCATGCCCGGGTGGTGATTGCCGGCGGCGCGGAAAGCCTGTCTGACATCCCCATGCTCCACTCCCGACGGTTCTCCGACATTCTGGTGGCCGCCAGCAAAGCCAAGACCCTGGCGGAACGGGTGCGCCTCCTGGCCCAGGTTCGACCCCGTGACCTCGTTCCGGTGACGCCGGCCATCGCCGAGCCGTCCACCGGCGAGACCATGGGCCAGTCCGCGGAGAAGATGGCGAAGATCAACGGGATCACGCGCGAGGCCCAGGATCGGTTCGCGCTCCGCAGCCATCAGCTCGCGTTCGCGGGCACTCAGGACGGACGGCTGCTCCAGGAGATCGCGCCGGTGTATCTGCCGGCGGGCACGGCGGTCACGTCGGACAACGGCGTTCGAGGGGATACCACGCTCGAGAAGATGGCCGGCCTGAAGCCGGTGTTCGACAAGCGGTACGGCACGGTGACGGCGGCCAACGCCTCGCCGCTCACCGACGGCGGGTCCGCAGTGTTGCTGATGAGCGACGAGGCCGCAGGGTCTCTGGGATACCAGCCGCTGGCCTACATCCGCTCCTACGCCGTGGCGGCGGTGGACCCCGCCGATCAGCTGTTGATGGGGCCGGCGTATGCGGTGCCCAAGGCGCTCGAGCGGGCCGGCATCGCGTGGAAGGAGCTGGGGTTGGTGGAAATGCACGAGGCCTTCGCGTCGCAAGTCCTGTCCAACATCCAGGCATTCGAGTCCCGGGAATGGGCCGAGCGGCATCTGGGCCGGTCGGAGTCGGTGGGCGAGGTCAACTGGGACACGCTCAACGTGATGGGCGGCTCCATCGCCCTCGGTCACCCATTCGGCGCCACGGGCGGGCGTCTCACCATCACCCTGGCCAACGAGATGCGCCGCCGCGACGTGCAGTTCGGGCTGATCTCGGTGTGCGCCCAGGGCGGCATGGGGTTCGCCATGGTGCTGGAGCGGCGCTGAGGTGCCGGCGTTCACCGTCACGGTCGCGGGCGGCATCGCGCGGGTGGTGCTGGACCTGCCGGGCGAACCGGTCAACAAGATCACGCGTGGGGTTCGAGAGGAGCTCGACTCCCTGCTGAATCGGCTGGGGGCCGACCAGCAGGTCCGGGCCGCAGTCCTGCTTTCCGGTAAGCCGGACACCTTCATTGCCGGCGCCGACATCGACGAATTTGTAGCGCTTCGCTCACAGGGAGAAGCACGTGAGTTGGTCCGGGGGGGCCAGGCGCTGATCAACCGGATCCCGGCGCTGGGCAAGCCCGTCGTTGCGGCCATCCACGGCGCCTGCCTGGGGGGCGGGCTGGAAGCCGCGCTGGCCTGCACCTATCGGGTGGCGACCGACCATCCCAAGACCAGCATCGGGCTGCCCGAAGTGCAGCTGGGCATCATCCCCGCTGCCGGCGGATGCCAACGCCTGCCTCGGCTGATCGGCCTCCGCGGCGCGCTCGACCTGATCCTCGCCGGCAAGACCCTGCCGGCGGCCCGCGCGTTTCGCGCCGGGATCGTGGATGAGCTGGTGCACCCGGCGATTCTCGAGCGAGTGGCCCTGGAGGCGGCGCGGCGGCTGGCTGAGGGATGGCGGCCTCGGCGTCCGGCGGGAGGACTCGCGGGATGGCTCCTGGATCGAACGGCGCTCGGGCGCGCCTTGGTGCTCCGCATGGCGGAGCGTCAGGTGTTGAAGCAGACCCGGGGGCACTACCCTGCCCCGCTAGCAGCGCTCCGCGCCATCGGTCATGGGCTGGCCCACGGCATGGAAGCGGGTCTCGATATGGAAGCCGCGCTCTTTGCTGAGCTGGCGGTGGGCGAGGTGTCCCGCAACCTGGTCCGGATTTTCTTCGCCACCACCGCCCTCAAGAAGGATCCCGGCGTCGCGGGTGACGCCGCGCCGCCAAGGCTGGTCAACGGCGTCGCCGTGGTCGGGGCCGGGTTTATGGGAGCGGGGATCGGCGGGGTTGCGGTCACCCAGGCGGGCGTGGACGTGCGTTTACGCGACACGGACGCCACGCGGGTAGCGAAGGGACTGGCCGCGGCTCGCGGTATCGTGGGCGATCGCCTGAAGCGGCGCCGGATCACCAAGTATGAGCACCGCCGCCTGGACGCCCTGCTATCCGGCGGCACGGGCTGGGAAGGTTTCCGGCGCGCGGACCTGGTGATCGAGGCGGTGTTCGAGGATCTCGCGGTGAAGCACGCGGTGTTCCGGGAGCTGGAGGCCGTCGTCCGGGACGAGTGCCTCATCGCGTCCAATACCAGCACCATTCCTATCGCGCGCATCGCGGAGGCGATGCGCCGGCCCGAGCGGGTGCTGGGCATGCACTTCTTCTCGCCGGTTGATCGCATGCCGTTGCTCGAAGTGATCGTGACCGATCGCACGGCTTCCTGGGCCACCGTGACCGCGACGGCCTTCGGGCGTCGCATGGGTAAGACGGTCATCGTGGTCCGGGATTGCCCGGGGTTCTGGGTAAACCGGATCCTGGCGCCCTACCTGAACGAGGCGGGGCGGCTGCTGGAGGAGGGCGTGTCCATGGAGGCGCTGGATGCCGCCATGGTGCGCTTCGGGTTCCCCGTCGGCCCGATCACGTTGCTGGACGAAGTCGGCCTCGACGTCGCCGAGAAGTCCTCACATGTGCTTCACGACGCCTTTGGTGACCGGCTCGCACCTATGGATGGCATCCAGCGGCTGGTGGAGAGTGGGCGTCTGGGCCGGAAGAACGGCCGCGGGTTCTACCGCTACGA
Organism: Gemmatimonadota bacterium; assembly: GCA_016180765.1. GTDB lineage: Bacteria > Gemmatimonadota > Gemmatimonadetes > Gemmatimonadales > GWC2-71-9 > JACPAP01. Next base: position 9,833 of record JACPAP010000266.1, on the reverse strand, counting down.
GGGAGGGAAACGCCGCGGTCCGGATCCGGAGGTCGCCAACCTGGTTGCGGCCAGATCCGCACGAGAGGTGGCCCCGGAAGATGTCGAGGCTCGCATGGTGTACGCGATGTTGAATGAGGCGGCGCGCGCGGTGGACGAGAAGGTGGTGCGTTCGCCGCGCGATGGTGATATCGGCGCGGTGTTCGGCATCGGCTACCCGGCATTTCGCGGCGGCCCGCTGCGCTACGTGGACGCGCTTGGCCCGGCGCAGGTGGTGGAGCGCTTGGAACACCTCGAGCGCAGCTACGGCCCGCGATTCGCTGCGGCCCCGGCGCTGCGACGCATGGCGGAGTCCGGTGCCAGGTTCCACGCCGCGCGGTGAGAGCGCGGGTGCCCGAAGGGCGCGTTGGTGCTGCGTAGCACGTTGCTGTGGCTGAGCCGCCGCCGCGCGATGCTGCAGTTCGTCACCAGGCGCTCGCTGCCCCGCGCCTTTGCCCGCCGGTTCGTGGCGGGCGAAACCCTGGACGATGCCGCGGCCGCCGTGCGCGCGGTCAATGCGCGCGGCCTGTCGGCCACGCTGGATCTCCTGGGCGAAAGCGTGACCTCGTCGGCCGAGGCGGTGGCCGCGCGCGATCAGGTCCTCCGGATCGTGGACCGCATCGTGGCCGACGGCGTCAACGCCAACGTGTCGGTGAAGCTCACCCAGCTGGGGCTTGACCTGGACCCGGGGGTCTGCCGCGCCAACATGGTGGCGATCCTGGAGCGCGCCGCGCCGAGCCGGCTCTTCGTGCGGGTGGACATGGAAGGCTCGCCCTACACCGAGCGAACGTTGCGGCTGTTTCGGGAGCATCTCCACCCCCGGTTCGGCGACCTGGTGGGGGTGGTGATTCAGAGCATGCTCCGTCGCTCCGATCGCGACGTGGAAGACCTGATCCGGATGGGTGCGCGGGTGCGGCTGGTGAAGGGCGCCTATGCCGAGTCGCATCAGATCGCCTATCCCGAGAAACGGGACGTGGATGCCGCCTTCGCGCGGCAAGCCGAACGCCTCCTCGACGCGGGCTGCTGCCCGGCGATCGCCACCCATGACGAGCGTTTGATTGCCGCCGCCAAGCGGCACGTTCGGGAGCGCGGGTACGGCCCGGACCGATTCGAGTTCCAGTTGCTCTACGGCGTGCGGCGCGACCTCCAGGAGCGGCTGCGCGCCGAAGGGTATCGCGTTCGGGTTTACATTCCGTTCGGCACGCACTGGTATCCGTATCTGATGCGCCGCTTGGCGGAGCGACCGGCCAACATCGCCTCCATCACGGGGAGCGTGATCAAAGAGGCTTTCGCGCGGAAATGATGGACGACGCGACGTTGGGGGGATACCTCGACCGGCACGAGCGGCCCCCCGCGTTCGAAGGCTCGGACGGGCGCGCGTACTCGGTGGCGCTGTACGTGGACGATGCCGCCGGGCCCGACGGTCGTTTCGGGGGCGCCTTGCTGTTCGTTCGTTGGACGGCCGCCGGCGATCATCCGGAGGGCCACCTCGAGACGGACTACCTGGTCTACGGCGCCACTCCCGGCGAAGCCGAGGTGGCCCTGCGCGCGCTGTCCCTATGGGACGTCAAGGCGCAGCTCGACGCCGTCATCGAGCGGCACCGTGCGGCGCCGGAATGGTGAGCCCTGGGCACGCGGTGGTGATGAGCCGGGCGGGCGGGACGTACCGAGTGTACCGCGACGGCGAGGTCCTTGCGGCGTCGCTCCGGGGGCGGGTCAAGCACGGCGCCGAGGAACGGGTACTGGTGGGCGATCGGGTGACGCTGGAGCTTCACCGGGACGGGTCCGTCACTATTGAGGGTGTGGAGGACCGCAAATCCCTCCTCCGCCGCCGGAGTCCGGGCAAGCGGCGCGGCGTGCGGGCTGTCGCGGCGAACGTGGACCAGGTGGTGGTGGTGGGCTCGGTGCGCGAGCCGCAGTGGGATCCCTATCTGGTCGATCGCTTTCTCGCGGTCTCCGAGGCGAATCAGTTACCCGTGCTACTGGTCATCAACAAGTCGGACCTGGCCGTCGGGCCCGCCGGTTCCGCCGGGTCCGCCGATCTCGCCGCACCCTACGAAGCCGCCGGCTATGAGGTGGTCCGAACCAGCGCGCGGACTGGCGAAGGGTTGGCCACGCTCCACCGGCGCCTCGGGGGCCGCGCCTCGGTCTTCACCGGCCCCACGGGTGTGGGGAAGTCCAGCCTGCTGAACGCCCTGCAGCCGGGCCTCAAGCTCAGGACCCGGGAGGTGAGCGCCAGGAGCGGCGCCGGGCGGCATACCACGGTGACGGCCGAGATGCACCTCTTCGAGCCGGACGGGTTCGTGATCGACACTCCGGGGTTACGAGACATCGGCCTGTGGGGTCTGGAGCCGCTGGACGTGGTTCACGCGTTCCCCGAGATCGCAAGGCTCGCGCCCGAGTGCCGGTTCGACAACTGCCGGCACCTGGGCGAGCCCCGGTGTGCCGTCGAGGCGGCGTCGGCCCGCGGTGCCGTGGTCCCGTCGCGCCTTTGGTCCTACCGGCAACTGCTGCGGGAAGCGTTGGAGGCGGCCCGGCCGTGGAGTTGAACCATTCGGCGCTGGTCGCCCCGTTTGTGGGCGAGCGATACGGGAACGGCGTACGCCTCAGCGACGTCGTGGCCCCGCCATACGACGTCATCGGCGAGGCTGAGCGCGCAGCCCTGGCTGAGCGGCACGCCTGCAACGTGGTCCACGTGATTCTGCCGCAGGGGGACGGTGACCGCTATGGGCGCGCCGCGAAGCATTTGGCCCAGTGGCGGAACACCGGTCAGCTGGTGGCGGACCCTGGCCCCGGCCTGTACGTCGTATCGCAGCGCTTCGTGCCGCCGGGTGGGACCACACGCGCGCGGACCGGCGTCATCGCCGCCGTGGTGGCGGAGCCCTTTGCGAAGGGACGGGTGAAGCCCCACGAGAAGACCCACGCGGGCCCCAAGCAGGATCGCTTGGACTTGTTCCGGGCCACCGGCACGATGTGCGAGGCCCTGCTCATGATGAGCCGGGACTCGACCGGCGCGCTCCGGCGGATGCTGGGGGAGGTCACCGCGGCTCACCCCTTCGCACAGGCCGAGCTCGAGGGCGTCGAGATCTCCCTGTGGCGCGTGGACCAACCTCGTGCCGCGCCACTCGCGGCGGTGGCCGGTCACGAGCCGCTGTACGTCGCCGACGGCCATCACCGCTACGAGACCACGGTCGCCTACCGCGCGGAGAACGCCGCGGCGACCCGGACGCTGGCCCTGATCGTCCCGCTCGGCGATCCCGGCTTGGTCGTGTTGCCGACGCATCGGCTGGTCCCGGGGGAGCGGGTGCCTGATGAGGTGCTGGCCCGCATGACGGATCACTTCGTGGTCGAGGCCCTGCCCTCCGTGGGCGACGCGCGAGGCGCGCTCACGGCGCTCGGTCGTGGTCCCGGCGGGTGCGTGGTGGTCCTGGAGCGCAAGGCATTCCGCCTGTCCCGCCGCGAAGGGACGGTGCCGGCGGCGTTGTCCGGGTGGGGCCCGGTCGTCGGGTCGCTGGACGTCGCCTGGGCGGATACCCTGGTCGTGCCGTGGCTCAAGCAAGCGGCGGGCGAGAAGACGCTGCGCTACACGCCGGACCTGGAGATCGCGTTGCGAGTCGTGCGAGACGGAGAGGCCGGCGCGGCCGTGCTGCTCAACCCGCCCGGCGTGGAAGACGTGCTCGCGGTAGCGGATGCCGCAGAATTCATGCCGCCCAAGGCGACCTTCTTTACGCCCAAGGTGCCGAGCGGGCTGGTGTTTCTCAACTACGGCCGCCCTACACCGTGACGGCTATTGCCCCCTAGGTCTCGGGGCGGCCCTTTTTCGCCGTGCGGTATCAGATCCTCGGGTTCTTTACCGCAGAGGGCGCAGAGAAGGTACAGAGAGAACGCAGAGACCATGAGAGATGGGTAGAATGACAACACTCTCTGCGCCCTCTCAGTTCGTCTCTGCGCTCTCTGCGGTGATCAGTTGATTCATGGCATCTTGATGTTGGAGTGATCATGAGCCCGCGCCCGCGCGCCCGCATCCTGGCGAACCTGGAAACCGTCTACCGTGAGGCGTACAACCGCGCCAAGGAGGCCGGTGACGCCGCCCGGATGCTGGACCTCGACGCGGCATACCAGCGGGAGCAGCTGTTGTTGGAAGTCCTGTTGGACATTCGGGACGCGCTTCGGGCCCCGGGCGAGAGCGGCGGTATCAAGAGCGCTGTGGATAAGCTGGCGGCGGTCCACAAGCTGACGAAGCTCAAAGGCTAAGATATCTTCTGCCATGCCCCCACGCACCAAGTCTCGCGCGGCTCCCGCCAAGGGTCCTGCCGCCCGGCTCCAGAAGGCGGATCTCCTCGAGATGTACCGGCTGATGCTGCTCTCGCGACGGCTCGACGACAAGGAAATCCAACTCAAACGCCAGAACCGGATCTTCTTCCAGATCTCGGGGGCAGGGCACGAGGCCGTGCTGGTCGCCGCGGGCAAGGTGCTCCAGCCGGGCTACGACTGGTTCTATCCGTATTATCGGGATCGCGCCCTCTGTCTCGCCCTCGGCATGACGCCCACGGAGATGCTGCTCTCGGCGGTGGCCGCCGCGGCGGACCCCAATTCGGGTGGCCGGCAGATGCCGTCGCACTGGGGGCACAGGGCGCTCAACATCGTGAGCCAGTCCAGTCCCACGGGCACCCAGTTCCTCGGCGCGGTGGGGTGTGCCGAAGCCTGGCTGCGGTACGACCGGATCAAGGACATCGCGGATCGCGAACAGTGGGCCAGGCCGGATGAGGTCGTCTACTGCTCCGGCGGCGACGGGGCCACCAGCGAGGGCGAGTTCTGGGAGGCGATGAACACCGCCTCCAACCTCAAACTGCCGATTCTCTTCCTGATCGAGGACAACGAGTACGCCATCTCGGTGCCGAGGGAGGTGCAGACGGCCGGGGGATCGGTGTCCAAGCTGGTCGCCAACTTCCCGGACTTGTTCATCGAGACCGTGGATGGGTGCGATCCGGTCGCCTCGTACGAGGTGGTGAGCCGCGCCGTGGCGCACGTTCGCGGGCGCAAGGGACCCGCGCTGGTGCATGCCAGCGTGATTCGGCCCTACTCCCACTCCCTGTCGGACGACGAGATCCTGTACCGTCCGCCCGAGGAGCGGGCGGCCGATGCCGCGCGAGATCCGGTCACCACCTTCCCCGCCCGGCTGCTGGCGGAGGGGCTCGCCACCGAAGCGGAGCTGGAGCAGATCCGCTCCGGCGTGGACGAGGAAGTCAGCCTGGCGGCCGACCTGGCCCTGGCCTCGCCCCAACCGGGCTCCGACACGGTGGGGCTGTACGTATACTCGCCGGACGTGGACCCCACCGGCGAGCGGTTCGACACGGAAGAGGATCCGCAATTCTCGGGCGAGCCGACGACCATGGTGGACTTGCTGAATGGTTGCCTCAGGGACGAGATGGCTCACGATCCCCGGATCATCGTCTTCGGCCAAGACGTAGCCGATGCCTCGCGCGAGACGCACCTGGGCAAAGTCAAGGGGAAGGGCGGCGTCTTCAAGGTGACCTGGGGGCTCCAGCGCAAGTTCGGCAGCGACCGGGTGTACAATTCGCCCCTCGCGGAAGCCAACATCGTGGGACGCGCCGTGGGACTGGCCACTCGCGGGCTCAAGCCGGTCATCGAGATCCAGTTCTTCGACTACATCTGGCCCGCCTACATGCAGCTCAGGGACGAGCTGGCGACGCTGCGCTGGCGGAGCAACAACACGTTCAGCGCGCCGGTGGTGGTGCGGGTGACGTATGGCGGATACCTCAAGGGCGGCGGGCCGTACCATTCGCAGACCGGCGCGGCCATCTATACCGGGATTCCCGGATTGCGCGTCGTCTGTCCGTCGACGGCGCTGGATGCCAACGGGCTCCTGCGCACGGCCATTCGGTGCGACGATCCCGTCATCTTCCTCGAGCACAAGCATCTCTATCGCCAGACCTACAACAAAGCGCCGTACCCCGGCCCCAACTTCATGATCCCGTTCGGCAAGGCGAAGGTGGTGCGGCAGGGGGCGGACGTGACGGTGGTGACCTACGGGGCGGTGGTGCAGCGGGCGTTGGCGGCGGCGCAGCAGGTGGCCGAGGCGGACGGGATCAGCGTCGAGGTGATCGATCTGCGGTCGCTCAGCCCCGTGGACTGGGCCACGATCGGCGAGTCGGTCAAGCGATCCAACAAGGTGATCGTGGCGTACGAGGACGCCTTGTCCTGGGGCTACGGCGCCGAGATTGCGGCGCGGATCGCGGACGAATGGTTCGCCTGGCTCGACGCGCCGGTCCGGAGGGTGGCCTCGACGGACACCTTCGTGGCGTACGCGCCGGAGCTGGAGGACCTGATCCTGCCGCAGCCCGCCGATGTGGTAGAGGCGGTGCGGGAGGTGCACCGGTTTTAGTCAGCGGCAGGGCTGGCGCCCGCTGCCATCTGCGCAAGTGTTGCCGTGAGCCCAACCTTTCGCATCCCCCCAACCGGGCTGCAAGTATGGCGCTTTCTGTGTGGAGCAATCAGGGTTTCTACTGCACCCCTGCCACGCCGCCGCCGCTCACCACCAGGGACTCTGATCCCATCCATCCAAGCAGCCCACTCGGGTGCCGCACCAAGACCTGATTGCCGTACCGTCCGAGGACCGGGACGACTTCGCCTCTTGCGAGCGATTCCGTCGCTGCCCCTAACGTCCCCGGGGCCGAGCGAAGCACCGACCCGGCCGCCACCGCCGCCGAGTACAACGGCTGAAGCGGCCGTACCTCGCGCAGGCTCACGTAGCCCTCCTTGCCGCTGGGCAACCGCGCCAGGTACCACGGGCCCACCCCAGCCAGCACCTGGACTGGGGCGTCTCCGGGAAGCGCCACAATAGGCGGTGCCGATCCCTCCGCCCGAGCGCGTAACCGGCCACCCGAGGAGGTGACCCGACCCCAACCTCCCACCAGACTCGAATCGCCGGCGAACAAGGGCAGTCTCCCCGTCGGCTCCAACAGGTGGAAGTACGGGTCCACCGGCCCCTCACCGCGGATGTAGATGCCGAAATGGAGGTGCGGCCGCGTGGTGCGGGCGTTGCCCGTGTTGCCGACGAACCCTAGCGTGTCCCCAGGCTCCACCCACCTGTCTTCCTCTACCGCATGGCGGTCGAGGTGCGCGTAGTACAGCCGGCGGCCGTAACGCGCATCCCGCAACCAGACCACGTTCCCACCCAGTCGATTGGTTCCCACCCAGGAGACCCATCCCGCCGCAGCCGCAAGTACCGCCGTCCCCCGGGGAGCGAACAAATCCACGCCGTGGTGCTCACGGCGCCCGGCATCGCGCGGCGCCCCAAACCGGCTCCGCAGCGTGCCCAGATCCATGCCCGCCACCGGAAACTCCAACGACGCGTGCGCACTGACCGTGAGCGTGATCCGGCCGCCCCGCAACAGCTCCGGCTGCAGCCGCAACACATAGTCGCCCGGCCGCATCGCCACGTACTCGAACTCCCACGCCGACGAGTCGGCGCTGGCCACCGGCTGCGGCGGCGTGACGCTATCCGGGAGAAAGAAGAGATCTAGAAAGAACGTGAGATCGCTCGGCTGGGTGTCGGCGACCTCGATCCGGGCCGCGACTCGCTGGCCGCGCTCCAGCGACAGGCGGTACGCCACGGCCGCCGCTTGCCTGGGATCGAGGTAACGCACCTCGTGGTGTGGCAGCACCACCGAAACCGGCGCCCCCAGGGCCCGCTCCGCGGCCGCCGCCCAGTCTCGCCCTAAGGCCGTGGTGTGGAGCCCCAGCTCCCGAAGCCGGGCCTCGTACGTCTCACGCGGCGTGGAGGTCGCGAAACGCATGCCCACGCGGCCGTCGCACGCCGCCAGCGAGACGGCCAGCCCTAGGGCCAGCCACGGCCCCGGGCCCGGCCACTCCGTGCTTACTGATCGTTCCAATTGAGAATGGCGTTGAACACCATGGGCGCGTCGTGATGATTCAAGAATCGGTGCAACGGGTTGAACGTGAACGCGATCACTCGCCCCGCATCGTTGGCTCCCGCCGGCACGTCGAACACAGCGCCGTGACCCACGATCTGGTTGTTGTTGCGAACCATCCCACTCAAGACGTACGGCTGGCCGCGGGGCCGGGTGCCAGATTCCTCCGCCGCGGCTCCCTGCGGCCGCCCGCCACCCTCCTCTGCCGCCCCTGCGGCGGCTCCCACTCCTCCGGCCCTTCCTGCCTCGGCCGCTCCCGGCGTCCCTGCTGCCCCTGCCGCACCCGGCATCCCCATGATCTCAGCAACCAGCGTGTCTCTCTCATCCGCCAACGGCTCGGTGCCATACTGAAGCACGATCATCCCGCGATCCCTTCTCGCCGTGCGCCACAACGGCGCATTGCCGCGGAACACGTGCGTGGTCTCCGGAAAACCGTATAGCACGGGGTGATTCAGCCGGCGCGCCTTGACCGTCACGATCGAGCCCGGGTGGAACAGCCCGGACGGCTGGTACTCCTGAAGCTCGCGGACCAACCCGGTCTCGGTGGCCAGCCGAGTGGCGTTCTCGATGGTGATCAGCGTCCCGCCCGCGTCCAGGAACCGCTCCAGCTCCGCCATCCCCAGGAACCCCGGGCCGCCGGTCATATCGGTGGTGGTGCTCGGCGTTCCGTGCGACGCAAACTCGGCCGTCTTGGTGTACGGCAGCGGCCCCCACTTCTTGTCAATCTCGTGGATCCACTGCGGGCCCTGCCCACCCGCCGTGGGCACCAGAATCACATCGAACCGACGGCGCAGATTCCCGGCCCGCACGTCGTCCTTGTGGATGGAGGTGTACGGAATGCCCAGCTGGTCGAACCAGTAGCGCACCCAGCCATCGTCCTGGGTCGAGAACCAGGTGTGGTAGATGGCTACCCGTGGGAGATCCAGGACGTGCCTTCGCACATCCGGGGCCGCCGCTTGCACCAGCGTCAGCCCATACTGCTGGGCCAGCCAGTCGGCGCCCGTGGCCGTCAACCCTTCCAGGATCACGGTGCCCGGGGTCCACTCCCTCCCGGACGCGGTGAACGTGGTCTCCGCCACCAACGCCGCCGAGCGCGCCTCGCGCTGGCGCAGGGCGTATAGGGCCGGCAGGAGTTCCGCCTGGCCGGTGTAGTTCAACAACCAGCTGTCAACTATCGGCTGTCGGCTCTCAGTGGAACCGTTGCCGGCCCCGGCTGCTGTGCCTCGGCTCACGCTGCCAAACCAGGCCACCGTGTCGCGCAACGGCTCGAGGCCGCGCCAGGTGAGTACTTTGGGGTCGTTGACCGGCTGCACCTCGACCCCGTACAGCAGCCCCAAGGTCCAGGCGATGTCGTCGTATGGCGGGTAGCGCGCCGAGCTGGGGTAGTCCTGCTTGGTGAGCAGGTTCACCGCCAAGTCCCGATACGGCTGGTCCAGCTTCACCACGAAGCTCCCGGGCAGCGTGTCGGTCGAGCGATGGACCTCGATGGCATGCCGCCGAAGCTGGTTCACCAGATACGCCGCCCGCCGCGGGTCCCGCTGCTGGTCGAGTGCCGGAATCAGGAAGGCATGAGGCGCGCGCGTGCGCCCCCGCTCAAGACTGTTGAAGCCCTTTTGCCAGAAGTTGACCAACAGATCCCGAGCGTTCCGCGCCGCGTAATCCAGCGAGGCGAGCACACCGCCCTGCATGAAGTTGGTGTAGTTGCGGAGCGACCAGCGGACCTTGGCCGTGGGTGGCCACGGCCGGTACCACTGCGCCGTAGTCACCGAGTCCCCCGCATAGGTTTGGCCCCGCAGATCGCGCAGGTAGGTGTCCGCCCCACTATTCCCGAACGTCTCGTAGAACCGGCTGATGCCGTTG
>JACPAP010000265.1 GCA_016180765.1 Gemmatimonadota bacterium | reverse complement strand
GCCCGCTGATCCGCCGGATCGAACTGATACCGGCGGCCCAGCACCCGATAGAGCTCCTGCTTCACGGTCACGGCCTCCGATACGGCGCGGGGCCGCACGATGAGCTGGTCCACGTATCGGGGACCGTACATGGACTTGAAGGTGGATGCCGGGATGACGGCCCGATCTTCGTCCGGCCCGTTGTTGCTGGAGTCCTGAAACTTCTTCTGCATGACCCCCACCACCACGAACGGCAGCCCATCCAGCATCACGGTCTTGCCCACCGGGTCCTCTGTGCCGAACAGCCGCTCCGCGATCTTGTTGCCCAGGAACAGCACCCGCCGCTTCTGGTCTACGTCCACCTGGTTGAGGAACCGGCTGCCGGGAGCGGGGAAGATGTTCCGCATCTCGCCGAATGCGGGGTAAACGCCTTCCATGTACGTATTGGTCTTGGCGTTGCCCACCTTCAGGCTGGTGCTACCCCGGCCGTACGACACGCTGGCGAGATCGATCTGGGGGATGGAGCGCTTGAGAAGGTCGAGGTCCTCCTCGATGAACCGAACCCGCCGCCCGCGCGGCAGGCCCTGGAACAGCATGCTCGTCTGGCCGCCCCAGACCATGTAGATGCGCTGGCCCGCGCCCAGCAGGCCGTTCACCGCGGTCCGCTTGAGTCCCTCGCCGAACGACAGGAGCAGTACCACCGCGATGGTCCCCCACGTGATCGCGAACATGGTAAGGAAAGCGCGGGTCTTCTGGGCGCGTAGGTCGCCGAGGAACTCTTCCAGCAGGATCTTCCACATCAGTACCTCAAACACTCCACCGGATCCAGGCTCGCAGCCTTGCGCGCCGGGAACAGGCCGGCGATGAACCCGATCCCCGCGAGCAGCGTGATCGTGACCGCCGCGACCAACGGCGATAGGACGGGAGTTCCGACGATCTCGTTGGCCGGTAGCTTGGCGGCGATGGTCACCATCGCCACCGAGATCAGGAACCCCAGCACCGCCCCCACACCCACGATCACGAACGTCTCGGCGAAGAACTGGTACAGGATGCTGCGCCGGGTGGCCCCTACCGAACGGCGGATGCCGATCTCGCGGGTCCGCTCCCGCACCACGATGTACATGATGTTGGCCACGCCGATGCCGCCCACCGTGAGCGTGAAGCTCCCCACCAGCGCGAAGAACCCGTTGAAGGCCATGAACAGATAGCCGAACATCTTCTCGAACTCGGCCGTGTTCCAGGGTCGGAGCGCGTCTTCGTCGGTCGGATCGAATCGGTACTTGCGGCCCAGGATCTCGAACACGCGCCGCTCCACGTCCTTGGTGCGGAAGGCGTCGGAGGTGCGATAGACGAGGTTGGCGAGGTAGCGGCCGCCGAAGATCGAGCGGTGGGTGGAGGCCGGGATGAACACCCGGTCCTTGTCGCGGCCGTTGTACGACGAATTCTGGATCTTGGGCCGCATCACCCCGATCACGGTGAACGGTACCTGGCCGACGAGCATCTGCTGGCCCACCGGGCGTTCCTCGCCAAACAACAGCTTGGCCAGCTCGTCGCCCAGCACCGCCACCCGCCGGCGCTGGTCCACGTCGAGCTGGTTGATGAATCGGCCGCCTTCTTCGGGGATGATGTTGCGCATCTCGGCATACACCGGGAGGATGCCCGTGATGTTGGGATTCGCCCCCTGCACGCCGCGCCGGACCGGGGTGGAGCGGTTGCTGTATTCGGGGCTGATCATCACGATCTCGGGGATCTCCCGGGTCAGCAGTTCGACGTCTTCCTCGCGCAACCGGATGTAACGGCCCTCCGGGAACCCGAGGAAACTCCTGGTGGTGCGACCTCCCCACAGGATGACGATGCGGTCGCCCAACCCGTGGAAGCGCTTTTCAGTGCGTCGCTCAGGCCCGTCTTGATGACGCGCTGCTCGGTCCGGCCGTCGGGCAGGAGGACCGTAATCGTGGCGGTGTCGCCGGCGAACGTTACCAGACGCTCCGGGATCATCAGGGCGCTGTCCTCCTTCGCGATGATGATGTCCGCGTTGGCGGAGTAGCCGGCCCGGAGCTGGGTGCCGTGCAGGTCCACCAGGGAGATCTCCACCGGGAAGACGGTGGCGCTTTCCTGCTTCTTGGCCTTGAGTGAGATCTTGGACAGGACGCCGTCAATCCTGGCCTCCGGGAGCGCGCCGACCTTGATCGTCACCGGCATCCCTTCACGCAGCTTGCCGACGTCGATCTCGTCCACCGTGCCGCGGAACAGGAGGTCCTTCATCTCCGCCATCGTCATCAGCACGGTGCCTTCCTGGTAGGTCGTGAGCGGCACCACGGGATCGCCAATCTGGACCGTCTTCTCGAGGATGAACCCGGTGATGGGCGAGCGGACCACGGTCTCGATCTTGTCGGTCGCGACATTCACCTTGCCTTCCTCGAGCAGCCCCAGTCGTTCTTGCGCCATCTTGAGCTGCACCTGGGACTCGGCGTAGCGCTGCTGAGTCAGCTCGTACTCGCGCTCGGAGACGAGCCCCTGCTGTTTCAGGGATGACTGTCGCGTGATGTCGCGCTTGAGGTTGTCGAGCTCGATCTGGCGCAGCTCCACCTGCCGGCGGGCGTCGGCCAACTCCAGGGGCGTCGGGTTGGGCCTCACCTCCAGCAGCGGGTCGCCCGCCCGCACCAGGTCCCCCACATCGGCATAGAGCCGTCCCACCACGCCGGAGAGCTGGGACTTCACGCTGATCTCGACCCTGGGCTCGATGGTGCCGACGGCGAGCGCCTTCTCGATGATTTGGCCGCGGGTGACCGAGACGGTCTTGGTCGTGCCGTCGACCGAACCGTCTGCCTTGGATCGGACCACGCCGGCCCCGGCGAGAACGACCGCCAAACCCAGGACCCCTAGAACGACCTTGGTGCGGCGCTTCATGTGAGCTCTCCAGCGGGCGGGTTTGGGTCCCCCCAACTGTCGTTGGGGGGTCAGGCAGACGCAAAATGCAACGCCCGGAAGGCCCTACGGAGAGTCAGGAGGAGAGTTTCATCCAGGGGCCGGTGTCGATCAGCTCCCGGCAAACGTCTTCGGCCGAGCGGCCGGCGGCCTCGGCGGCGAAGTTGACGACCACCCGGTGGCGCAGGACCGACAGGGCCACGCTCCTCACGTCGTCCAGGTCCGCCATGGGGCGCCCGTCTAGCGCGGCCCGGGCTTTGGCGCCCAGCACCAGGAACTGAGAGGCTCGGGGGCCGGCGCCCCAGCTCACGTACTCGCGGACCGGCGCGGGGGCGCTGGGGTCGCCGGGACGGGTCATGCGTGCCAAGGACACCGCCGCGCCGACCACGATCTGGGGCGCGGGGATCCGGCGGACCAGGTGTTGCATCGCGATCAAATCGTCCGCCCGGAGCACCGCCCGCACCGGATGGTCTTCGTCGCCCGTCGTCTCTTCGACGATCATCTCCTCTTCCTCGCGGCTGGGATACGGGACGGCGAGCTCCAGCATGAAGCGGTCGAGCTGGGCCTCCGGAAGGGGGTAGGTGCCCTCTTGCTCGATCGGGTTCTGGGTGGCGAGGACGAAGAAGGGGCCGGGGAGTGGATAGGTGGTGCCCGCGACGGTGACCTCGTGTTCCTGCATCGCCTGGAGCAGTGCCGCCTGGGTCTTAGGCGGCGTTCGGTTGATCTCATCGCCCAACACGATGTTGGCGAAGACCGGCCCGTGCACGAACCGGAAGGCGCGCTTCCCGGTGGTGAGGTCTTCCTCGATGATCTCGGTGCCGGTGATGTCGCTGGGCATCAGGTCCGGCGTGAACTGAATCCGCGCGAATTTGAGCGCCAGCGATTCGGCGATGGTGGAGACCATGAGCGTCTTGGCCAGCCCTGGGACGCCGAGCAAGAGGGCATGCCCGCCTGACAGGATGGCCGTGAGGATGCCCTCCAGCACGTCGTGCTGGCCGACGATCCGGTGTCCCACCTGCTCGAGCAACGCCGCGCGGGCGTCGGCGAGGCGCTCGAGCAGCTGGACGTCTCGGTCGGGGACTCTCAAGGGTTCCGCGTGCACGGCACGAATCGTACTCGGAAAACGGCGGTCCGGCCACCCGGGATTTGCTTGCGAAAGTTTTCACAAGGGGTGACATTTCGGCCGGCATGCAGCCGGAACCCGCCCCCGGGCGCGAGCTTGGGTTAGGCTACAAGTACGTGAGTCTGGGGTGCACGTTCGCCGGCGGCATCGTCGCGTTCATGGCTGGGGGGTGGGCGCTGGACCGCTGGCTCGGGCTCACGCCCCTGTTTACCATCATCGGGACGCTGCTCGGCGCGGTGCTCAGCTTCCTGCACGTGTACTGGCGACTGCAGGCTGAGAGCCGGGAGGATCGCGAGCGGCGGTGAAGGTTGCGGGCGTCGGTGTCGGTCTCACGGCGCTGGTCGCGACCCTGGCGTGGCTGGTGTGGGGGCCTGGAGCGCTCTTCGCGGCCGCTTGGTTCGGCCTGCTGGCGACCGCCCTCCAGTTGGTGGCGGTGGCGGTGCTGCGGCCGGCTCTGGGCGGACCGTTGTGGGTGTGGTGGTGCCGTTGTTGTTCCTGGAGACGCGACTTCTGAAATGATGCAGGCGCCGAACATCGGGGAAGTGGTGATGCACCACACGGCCGACGCCTACAGCTTCGGTCTGGGCGAGGCTTTCCCGTCGTTGAACCTCCACTGGGAACGCTGGCCGGATCTCCACCTCGGGCCGCTGGTGGTCAACCTGACGCCGACGAAACACGTGGTGTTCTTGGTTCTAGCGGCCGGCCTGGTGTTCTTGACCATGTGGGTGGCGGGCCGGAAGCTGGAGCAGCAGCGCGCCGGGGAGCGGGCCCCCTCCGGGTTCGCCAACGCGGTCGAAGCGATGGTGCTGTTCGTGCGTGACGAGATCGCCATCGCCAACATTGGCCACGGGGGTGAGAAGTTCGCGCCCTACATCATGACGCTGTTCTTCTTCATCCTGTACTCCAACCTGCTGGGGCTCTTGCCGCACGGCTCCACGCCCACCGGCAACCTGGCCGTGACCGGCGCACTGGCCATCACCGCGTTCCTGACGATCGAGATCAGCGGGTTCCTGACGCTGGGTCCGGGCGGGTACTTGCGCACCATCTTCCCCACGATCCCCGGGCTGTCAGGCCCGGCTGGCCTCGCGATGTCCCTGGCCATGGGGCCGATCGAGCTGATTGGGAAGCTGGTGAAGCCGTTCGCGTTGGCGGTCCGGTTGTTCGGCAATATGACGGCCGGTCACTTCGTGATCCTCTCCTTGTTCGGGCTGATTTTCTTGTTCGGGCATCTGCCGCTGGTGCCGCGGTGGGGCATCGGGATCGTCACGTCGGGGTTGGTCTTGGGCATCATGTTGCTCGAGATCTTCGTGGCGCTGTTGCAGGCGTATGTGTTCGCGTTGCTGACGTCGGTGTTCATTGGCTTGATGCAACACGAGCATTGACGGAGAAGGGGCAGAAGGGGCAGAAAGAGGGCAGGAGGGGCAGGAAAAGAGCAGGAGGGGCAGGTTGACCGAGGGGGCGGCCCGCGCGCTTCGCGCCGCTCCGTCAGGTACCCGGCTGGGTGGTCGGGGAAGCCCGCTGGCCGGACGGCCACTGGCGGGAGTCCGTCGCGGGCGCCGCTTGGGAGAGGCGGCGACCGTCACGGCAAGCGCGGTTCCGGATCGATCTCCCTACCCGTGTGAGGGACGAGACATGGTGAACATCCTTGGGTTGCTCCAGGAAGCCGCGGGGCAGATGACCGATGCTCAGGCGATGGTGGAGGCGGCCAGGAGCGCCAATGCGGCGCTGGGCGCCGGGATCGGGATCGGGCTGGCCATCATTGGCGCCGGCTTAGGGTTGGGCCGGATCGGCGGGCAAACGGCGGAAGCGATCGCGCGGCAGCCGGAAGCGGGTGCGGAGATCCGCGGAGCAGCGCTGATCATCGCGGTGCTGCTCGAAGGAGCAACCATCATCGCGCTGGTGTTCGGCTTGCTGTTCAAGCTGGTGCAGTAGGCGGCGAGGCATGCCGGGTACACTCATCGGCTGGCTTGCCGTTTTGCAGGAGCACCAGGCTGCTCCCGCCACGCCATTTGAAGTCAACTTCGGACTGTTTTTCTGGACCTGGGTCGTCTTCATCGCCCTGTTTCTCGTGTTGCGGCGGTTCGCGTGGCCGGTGATCCTGAAGAACACGGAAGAGCGGGAACGACGGATCCGGCACCAGTTGGCCGACGCGGAGAAGATGAACGCCGAGGCGAAGGCTCTGCTCGAAGAGCACCGGCGCATGATGGCGAGCGCCAAAGGCCAGACCCACGCGCTGCTCGCCGAAGCGAAGGCCGTAGCCGAGCGTGAGCGGGAGGCGTTGCTGGCCCGGGCCCGGCAGGAGCAGGAGCAGATTCTGGAGCGGGCCAAGCGGGAGATCGCCTTCGAGCGCGATCGGGCCACCATGCAACTGCGCCGGGAGGCCGTAGACCTGTCGCTGGCCGCGGCGGCCAAGCTGCTGGAGGCCAAGCTCGATAGCGAGGCGGACCGGCGGCTGGTGACGGAGTTTCTGGAATCCGCCGAGAAAGGTCAGTGAGAGAACCCACCATCGCGCGCAACTACGCCCAGGCGTTGTTCGAGGCCGGCGAGCGGAGCGGCGAGACGGAGTGGCTCGCCGCGCTGCTCGAGGCCGTGGCGGGCGCGATCGAGGCCGACGAGCGGATTCGGGTGGCGCTGGACTCCCCTAGGGTGTCCAAGACCCTGAAGCAGCGGGTGCTGCACCGGGCGCTGTCGCGCCGGGCGCCGGACGCCTTCATTCGGTTCTTGGGCGCGGTGGTGAAGCGTGGCCGCCAGGGGATCGTCGGCGCCATCAACCAGGAGTACCACGCGCTGTTGGATCGGAAGTTGAACCGGGTGCATGCCGGCGTGATTCTCGCCCGCAAGCCGGACCAGCGGTTGTTGGACGCGATCCAACGCCGGCTCAGCGCGGCGATCGGCAAGGAAGTGATCCCGCACGTGCGCGAGGACCCGCGGATCTTGGGCGGGATGGTGGTGCGGATCGGCGACCGGGTGATGGACGGCTCGCTGCGCCGCAAGATCGCGCAGCTGCGGAAGCAGATGCTCGGCGCATAAGCCGGGAGACGGGAAATGGGAAACGGGAAGCGTGGTGTGGCGATGAGCCAGCCGCTTCCCGTTTCTCGCTTCCCGCTTCTGGACGCTCACAGGAGGTCAGATGACGGAGCGCGTTGGGTTCATTGGGTTGGGGGCCATCGGGCGGCCGATCGCCAAGCACGTGGCCGGGCGGTTTGACACCGTGGTCTGGAATCGCACGGCGGCGCGAGCCCAGGAGTTCGCGAAAGCGACGGGCGCACGGGTGGCGGATTCCCCAACCGCCCTCGTGAAGCAAGTGGACATCGTCATCACCTGCCTGCCCACATCCCGCGACGTCTGGGAAGTGACGGATGCCGCCGGAGGCGCCTGGCGGGCCGGGCAGTTGTTGATTGATGCGACCTCAGGCGACCCCTTTACCTCGCGGGAGTTGGCCAAGCGGCTGGCGGCGAGCCAGGTAGGGTTTGTGGACGCCCCGGTGAGCGGCGGAACCGCGGGCGCCGAAGCCGGCAAGCTCACGGTCATGGTAGGCGGCGACGAGACCTGGGTGGCGCGGGCTCGACCCGTCATCGAGGCCTATGCCGTGAAGATCGTGCACGTGGGCGCCGTCGGCACCGGGCATGCCACCAAGGCCGTGAACAACGCGCTGCTCGCGGTGAACCTGCTGGCCGCCGGTGAGGGCCTCGCGGCGCTCGCCAAGATGGGCGTGCCGGCGGCCAAGGCACTGGAGGTGATCAACGGGTCGAGCGGGCGGTCCAACGTGACCGAGACCCTGGTACCCCAGCGGGTGGTCACCCGCGCCTGGCCGCGGACGTTTCGCCTGGCGCTGCTCTACAAGGACCTCGATATTGCCGCCGACGTGCTACGCGACGCCGAGGTGCCGCACGAAACCATCGGCCTGGCCTGGCGCCTCTTCGCGGAAGGCCGGAAGGCGCTCGGCGAAGAAGCCGATCACGTCGAGATCATCAAGCTGATCGAGAAGCAGGCGGGGGTTGAGATACGGTAGCTGCCAGCGAGCGCCGGTGCCTCTTCGCGCGCTCGGCTCACAGGCTGCCGGGTCCCTTCGCGCGCTGTAGTGCTTCCGCCGGCCGCGCATCAAGGCCGTCGCCGTGGCACTAACGCCCGCTCAGGGACCCGGCCGCCTGCTCGCCCAGCGCGCTGCGAGGCCCCGGCACTCATTCGCGGCTACCGTATCTCACCGGTTGAACTGTACCTTTGGCGCCTCCGCCGCGCCCGGCGTCAAGAGCTCGAAGTACTCCCGCTCCTTCGCGCCGATCGCCTTCGCCGTCAGCACTTGCGGGAATTGCCGGAGGTAGGCGTTGTACTCCCGCACCGCGCTATTGTAGTCCTGGCGCGCGGTGGCGATGCGGTTCTCGGTACCCTCCAACTGATCCTGCAGCATCCGGAAATTCTCGTTGGCCTTGAGCTGCGGGTAGTTCTCGGCGATGGCGATCAGGCGGCCCAGCGCGGAGGTGAGTCCCTGATTCGCCTCGGCCATCTGCCCCAGGCTGCCGCTCTGGATCGCTCCGCTCAGCTTGGCCCGCGCCTCGGCGACCGACGTGAAGATCGTCTCCTCGTGCTGCGCGTATCCCTTGACGGTCTCGACCAGATTCGGCACCAGGTCCGCGCGCCGCTGCAGCTGGACTTGGATTTGGCTCCTGAAGGCGTTGACTTGCTCGTCCAGCGTCTGGATGCGGTTGTAGCCGCAACTACTGACTGCCAGCGCCGTGGTCAACACGAGCATTGTCTTCATAGACGTTATCCGTTCTCCGTTGTCCGTGGTCCGTTTGCAATCAGCAGTCAGCATTCAGCACTCCGTGGCCCTCTGATTGCTGACGGCTGATTGCTGAATGCTCGTCGCCGTGCGTCACATCTCGTCCACATACGTCGCCAGGCGTTCGATCGCCGCGAGGTAGCGTTGCGCCACCGGGTCGAACTGCGCCAGGTCCGGGACCTTGCGGCCGGCGAGCCGTGCCAGCACCCAGTCGAACGCATCGGCGTCGAATCCGATGACCTGCGCCGCCGCCTGCACCAGGTTACCCGGCTCCCTCGCCGGTACGGTGCCGCGAAGCCGGAGGACCGCGCGAAACAGTACGAAGAACGTGCCGGCCGAGGAGCACGCGATGCGCCTGGCGCATGTCCTCGATCTCCATGGGGAAGACGTCGGTGGAGGCCCGCCAACCCTGCTCGGGGAAAATGAGCGGTGGAGGATGTCCCGCTTTGACCCAGGCGTGCACCGCCGGGCCAAGGGACTGCAGTTCAGCGGCCGAGGCGTCCGTGAGGATCAACAGGCGGGGCGGGTTTCGCTGAGCCTCCCTAACCCGGTGTCGCCCAGACCGCGAGGTGACGCTGGTCGAGGCGCATGAGGCCGACTTCACGGGCCATCTGCTGCGCGGCGTGGAACTCCGCTCGGGTGAGCTGGCGGTTGATCTCCGCGTAGCTCCCCGCCGCGACCTTGCCGGCCGGGTGGTACTGGTCCATCAGGTTGACGTAGGTGTCGGTTCCCAGCTCCGTCGCGATCCATTGAAGAATCGACCGCGTCTCGTCGAGGCAGCCCGGCATCACGAGGTGGCGGACCAGCAACCCCCGCCGCGCGAGGCCGTCGGCGTCCATCTGGAGCGGTCCGACCTGGCGATGCATCTCCTTGATGGCCGCCCGGGCAGCGTCGGGGTAGTCCTCCGCCTTGAGATAGGTCCGGCTGCGCTCCGCGCTCCAGTACTTGAAGTCCGGCATGTAGATGTCCACGATGCCATCCATCAGCGCCAGGCTTTCCTGCGAGTCGTAGGCACTGGTGTTGTACACGATGGGCAAACCGAGCCCGCGCGCGATCGCCACGGCCACTGCCTCGACCATCTGCGGGACGACGTGCTCGGGCGTCACGAAGTTGATGTTGTGGCAGCGGTGTTCCTGGAGCTCCAGCATCATCGCGGCGATCTGTTCCGGCCGGCGACCGGCCGCGGGTCCCGGCCTGATCGCCTGGCTGATGTCGTAGTTCTGGCAAAAGACGCACCGGAGGTTGCAGTGGGAGAAGAAAATGGTCCCCGACCCGTTCCAGCCGCGGAGGCAATCCTCCTCGCCAAAGTGGGGGAAGTAGCTCGACACGGCGGCGTAGCGGCCGGTCTTGCAGGCCGCCCACTTGTCCTCGAGGCGGTTCACGCGGCAATCGCGCGGGCACACCCGGCAGTCGGCCAGGCTGGCGAGGGCCCGCTCGACCCGGTGCGACAGCTCTTCGCGCGAGAGGTACCCATAGGCCGGCCGGAGGGTCGGGGAGGTGGGGCCGATCACTCGGTGGGCCCTTCCCGGAACTGCGGGGGACCGGTCCGGATAATCATCTGGGGTCTACTGCGGCGTCGCTGGTTTTCCTCGCGCGCGGCGGCCATTTGGGCGCGCCAGTCGGCCTCGGCGCTGGCGGCCGGGCCCGATGCCGGTCGTCGCCCGCCGACGATGCCGATGGTTCCGAACGCCAGCCCGAGCGTGATGCGGGCGCCTTTGGCGCCCCCGATCCCCAGCGCCGCCGGCGCGGCCAGCCCGGCGCCGAGGAGGAGGCCCGGGATGACGAAGCGGGGATCCCACCCAGCGCTGACGCCCGGCGGCGCCACGGGCCACGGAAGCGTGTCTGCGGTGCTCAGGGTCACCTCCAGAGGCAGGCGAACGCTGCGGAGGACCTGATCGGGCGCCAGGGAAGAAGTCACCACCAGGGTATAGCGTCCC
Source organism: Gemmatimonadota bacterium (assembly GCA_016180765.1). Classification (GTDB taxonomy): domain Bacteria; phylum Gemmatimonadota; class Gemmatimonadetes; order Gemmatimonadales; family GWC2-71-9; genus JACPAP01. The sequence goes on along the minus strand of JACPAP010000265.1, from coordinate 20,873 downwards.
GCCGGCACGACGGAGCCGGACGAGTCGAGGCCATTCCACGCCAGGACCACGCTGTCCGTGATTTGCCCTCGATACAGGGTCGCGATCGAGTCGCCCTGGGCGGACGTGATGCGCGCCTCGATGCGATGTCGCGACGTGGCGTGTGCGCGCACCGCGAACCCCCGATCGCCGGCCGGGAGCCGCGCCTCCCGGGGCGCCGCGAGGGCGATGGCCTTGGTGGTCTGCAGCACTTCCTGAAATACCTGGGTCACCCGCGGCGGAAAGACCAGGGTATCCGGGCGGAAGCGGGGATCGGCGAGCACCAGGGTCCTGAAGGCCGCGACGGCTTGATCCCGCGCCTCGCCGAAGATCCCGGAGGCGCCGAGGAGCATCAGGGCTCGCAACCGGTCGGTTGGCGACAGGCCGCGCGTGCCGCTGGGCTCCAGGGCGCGGCGCAGCAGCTGCGCCGCGGCCGCGAACTCCAGATCGCGATACGCCCGAATCCCTTCGGCCAGCAGGACACTCGCGGTCTGGGCCGCGGCTGGGACCGGGGTGAGGCTCAGCAACAGGGCCGTGCGACACAGGCGGCCCCATGGTGTCACGGCTGGCGCACCGGCTTCAGCACGATATCGCTCAGCCGCACGCGCTCACCCGAGGCGATCTCGAGGATCTGCTCGTAGGGCGCGAAGCCGGGCCGTACCACGCGGAGCCGATGCTGCCCGGGCGGCAGCTCGAAGTCCAGCACCGGGGTCGGCCCGACGTGGGTGTCGTCCACGAAGACCTCGCCCCAGGGCGTCGAGTTGACGGAGAGCCGCCCCGGATCGACCGGTCTCGCGGGGGCGGCGGGCGGGCTGCTGGGCGCCGTCGGGGCAGGGCTGCCGGGCCCGCGCGACAACAGCGCCGCGCCGCCAATCGCCAGGACCAGGACGGCGAGGGCGGCCCAGATGAGTGGGCCGCGGGACCGTGCCGCGGCGATGGGGACGGTGGGGAGCGAGGCCAGGCTGGCGGTGTCCTCGGCGGTCACCACCAAGGTCCCGCCCCGCGTGGGGTCACCGCCCAGCGCGCGGACGAAATCCACCACCGTCTCGAACCGCTCCTCGGGGCGCTTGCTGAGGGAGCGGTTGAGCGCGTCGGCCACCGTGGCCGAGACGTCCGGTCGCGCATCCGTGATCCGCGGCGGCGGCTCCATACAGTGCTTGCGCACGATCTCGCCCAGGGAATCGCCGGTGAACGGAACCTTGCCCGCGAGGCACTCGTAGGCCAGGATGGCGAGCGAGTACTGGTCGGCACGGCCGTCGAGCGCCTTGCCGTAGCACTGCTCGGGCGCCATGTAGCCGGGCGTGCCGATTGCGGCGCCAGTGTGCGTCAGCGGCGTCGCGCCGAAGGCCTTGGCGATCCCGAAATCGCAGATGCCTACCCACCCGGTGTCGTCGATCAAGATGTTCGCCGGCTTGATGTCCCGGTGGATGATCCCGCGCCGATGCGCATAATGCAGCGCGGCCGCCACGGGCTCGAGCACCTTGAGGCAGTCGGACAGGCTCATGGGGCCGCCGCGGTCGAGCAGGTCCCGGAGCGACCCGCCCTTCACCCACTTCATCGTGTACCACAGGAACGTGGGCGTGGTGCCGATGCGATGCACCGGCACGATGTGCGGGTGATCCAACGAGGCGCCGATCTTGGCTTCGCGCTTGAATCGCTCGACCGCGTCCGGGCCCATGGAGAGGTGAATGGGGAGGACCTTCGCGGCGACGAGCCGGTTGAGCTCCAGCTCGCGGGCGAGGTACACGATGGACATGCCGCCACGGCCCAACAGGCGCTCGATCCGGAGCTGCTCCCCGAGCTCGCGGCGAACCGCCTCGTCGAGCGCCGCCGGCAGGGGGTCTTCGACCACCTCGCCAGTGGCCGGGGAAAACCCGCACAGCGGGCAGACGCCGGACCCGTAGGTGATCTCGCCCACCCGACAGCGGGGGCAGATCACCCGCGCGGCTGGCGGGGTCTGGGGACGAACGAGGCGGCCCTCTTCGGTCATGCTGGTGTCGGGCTCATAAGCCGGTTCTGGAGAGAGAGATACCGGCTTCCACCGCCGTCCGCCAGCGATTCGCCTGCCGTCGCCGTTCGGCATGGTGCGCTCGCTCGCCGCGTTGGATCAGAACTCGAACCCGGCGGCGGCGTTGACGTGATGCGCGAACAGGGCGCCGACCGCCGGCCCGTAGGTCGTTTCGATCCGCCGGAACTCCACGCCCAGGACCAGCGGCGCGGGCCGCCACTGGACATGACCTTCCCACGACAGGTTCCGTAACAGCGCGGTCGCGGGGTCCAGGTCGGCGTCATCCGGATCGTCGAGCCCGTAGCCGCCGCCGACCTCGATGGCCGGGTGCGGCCGGAGGTTGAGCTGGGCCCATCCGCCCCGGCTTCGCACCGGGACGATCCCCGGCCCAAGATTCTGCCCGATGCCTCCTCCACCGAGGCCGGCCAGGGCCTGGCCGGTGAAGACCTCGCCCTGAAGCTCGAGGTATTGCGTCGCCGTGAACCGCGCGCTGGCGACCACCGCGCGCGAGACGACCAGCGTATCGACGCCCTTGGCCAGCCAACCGTAGTGGCCTCCCAGGCTGATCTCGCCCGAGCTTTCCGGCTCGTCCCAGCGAATCCGCAAACGCCCTTCGAGATGCGGGCGCCGGGAGCGCTCGGCGCGATCCGGCTGGGTGAAGAGCAGGCCGACCCCCTGCGGATCGCCGGCCGTGGGGGCGAGCGCCGAGCCTTCGACCCCGATCTTGACGGTGGACCCCACCTCCGCGCCGGCCCGCACCTGGGGGAGCCACAGCCAGAGGTTGCCGGACCGGGCGAAGCCCACCAGTCCGATTTGCGCCAGGCTGGACGGATTGATCTCGGCGATGGGCGGGGCCTCCTGGCCGAACATCACCCAGCCGTGGGGCCACTCGATCTCGGCACGGACCCGTCGCAGCCGCACCAGGGGCCAGGTACGCCCGCCGGGCGACGGCTGCTGGCCGCCGAAGAAATCCAGGTCCAGCTCGCCGTGGAACGCGCCACCCGCGAACTCGGGGACCGTGGCGGTGAGCGCGACCTGGGATTGGCGCGCGGTGGCGCCGCCGTGGCTGGCAGGCAGGTTGACCGTCGCATCCGGCGGCAGCACGATCTGCGGCACGTCGCTGTTGTTCACCCGGGCGTTGTTGAAGAACCCGTTTACCAGCACCAGGCCGGACAACTCGACGTGGTTCCCCGATCGCGGCTCCACGCGCGCGGCGGCCTGTTGGTTCACCTGTTCGCGGAGCAACTGCAGGAGGCGCTCGGCGCGCTCCAGGCGCGCCGCCAGCGAGGTATCCTGGCCGGGCGGCGATGTGGGTTGGGGCTGTTGCGCCGCCAGTGAGCCGGCGAAGAACGTCGTGAAAAACAGTATCCGTGAATTCATGGAGGACTCCGTAGGGCCGACATCTCGTTGACGCCCTCTTGGTGCCTGGCTACTCTAGGGACGTGCGCAACCTGATACGGTACACCGCGACCGGTCTGGCCGCGATCCTGCTCGGCGCCCGCCCGGCGCTGGCGCAACGCGGCCCCACGGTGTCCGGCAAGATGGTGGTGCTGGACAAGGGCAACAAGCCGGCGACCGATGTCGGACGGGCGGTGGTGTGGTTGGAGGCGGCCAGACCCGCGTCCGTGACGCCGATGGCGGCGCAGATCGTCACGTCGGACAAAGAATTCAAGCCAGGCGTGGTCGTGGTGACAGCGGGCTCGACCGTGAACTTTCCCAACAGCGATCCCTTCGACCATAACGTCTTCTCACTCTCCCAAGAAGGGCCCTTTGACCTGGGGCTCTACGGGCGGGGTATCGCTAAGTCCGCCCAGTTCACGCGACCCGGCATCATCCGGGTGTATTGCAACGTGCATGCCCAGATGAGCGCGTTCGTGGTGGTTCGGGATTCGCCGGTCTACGCCCAGCCCAGCGGCGACGGCAGCTTTTCCATCGGCCCGGTGCCGCCCGGCACCTACACGCTGCGCGCATGGCACGAGCGGGCCGTCGAGCTTCCACCGCAACCCCTGGCGGTCGCGCCTTCCGGGGTGAGCGGGCTGGAGCTCCAGCTCGACGCCCGGGGCTACAAGTTCGTCCAGCACCTCAACAAGTTCGGCCAGCCCTATCCCACCCGCGGGAGGCGGTATTAGGGCGTTCCCGCTCTCGGGGCTTACCGGAAAGATCTTCCTCTCCACGGCGTTCGTGGTGGTGGTCGTGCTGGGGGGCGCGCTGTGGCTGACCAAGCAGCGGGCCGACCGCGCGGCGGACGAGTCCATTGAGCGCGCGCTGGATGCCACCCGCTCGGCCATTGACGACGCGTTGACCGGTCGGAGCCGGGCGCTGATGCAAAGCGTGGCGCTGGTGGCCCAAGTCCCGCAGTACGTCGCCCGGATCGGCGAGGGCCTACGACAAAGCAATCGCGCCAACCTGCTCGACCAGGCTGACGAGTTCCGCGATCAGGTGGGTGCCGCCTGGGCCCTGATCACCGACGGCGAGGGCCTGCTGCGGGCCAAAACCAACGAGCGTGATCTCGAAGCCGAGCCCCTGGCCGAAGGCGCCCTGGTGGGGATTCCGCTGGAGGGGCGGGTGGCGGAGGGGGTGTGGATCGAGCCGGATCCAGACGGCAGCGATCTCATCTACCAGGCCGTTGGCGCCCCCATCATGGCCCCTCAGAGCTCGGTCGTGTACGGCGTGCTGGTCGCTGCCGTCCCGGTCGACTCGGCCTTCGCGGCGCACCTGAAGAGCAACACCAACTCCGAGATCGTGTTCTTCGCGTTGGACACGACGGGGGTGCCGCATCCCACGGTGACGACGCTCCCCGCCCCGGTGGTCCAGCAGGCGATGGACGCGGGAAGCCGTTGGGACTCGGTGCTGGGCGACTCGGCCGGGGCGCGCCTGCGTTGGAACGTGGCCGGGGCGACCCTGGTGGGTGTAGCGGGTCCCCTGCGCACCGCTTCGGGCGTTCCGGTGGGCGGGTACGCCGGATTACGGTCGCGGAACCTGGAGCTGGCGACGTTCGTCCAGCTGCGCAATACCGTGTTCCAGGCGTTCATCGCCGGGCTGGTGCTCGCGATCGTGTCGGCGCTGGTGCTGGCGCGCCGCGTGACGCGTCCGGTCCAGCGGCTGGTGGCGGCGACGCGGCAGGTGGCGGAGGGACAGTACAGCGGCAAGATCGAGGTCGCCTCGCGCGACGAGATTGGCGAGCTGGCCGCCGCCTTTCAACGCATGCTCCGGGAGCTCAAGGAGAAACAGGATCTGGTCGAGTATCTGAGCGGGAGCGGAGCGCAGACGGTGGCGCTCACCGCCGGCCAGCAAGCGCAGGTCACGGCGCCGGGCCAGGGCACTCGCCCGGTAGCGGCGCCCACGGGGGTGCTCGAGGCGGGGCAGGTGCTCGCCAACCGTTACGAGATCCGGAAGGTGCTGGGAGCGGGCGGGATGGGCATGGTGTACCGCGCGTTCGATCGCCAGCTGGAAGAGATCGTCGCGGTCAAGACCCTCAAGCCCGAGGTGATCGCGCAGGACAGCAAGAGCCTGGAGCGGTTCAAGGAGGAGATCCGGCTCGCCCGTCGGATCACCCACCGCAACGTGGTCCGCACCCACGACCTCGGGGAAGTGGACGGGGTCTACTACATCACGATGGAGTTGGTCGAGGGCACCAATCTCAAGGATCTCATCCGCAAGCGAGGTCGCCTGCCGGTGGGCGTCGTGCTGACGGTGGGCAAGCAGCTGTGCCGGGCGCTCGAGGTGGCGCACGAAGCCGGGGTGATTCATCGCGACATCAAGCCGCAGAACATGGTGGTGGACCCCAGCGGGTTCCTCAAGGTCATGGACTTCGGGATCGCGCGCCGGACGGAAGGCCGTCGCATGGGGGAAGAGGGACTCACCGCCGTGGGGACGTCGATCGGAACGCCGGAGTACATGGCGCCGGAGCAGTTGTTGGGGGAAGCCCTGGACCCGCGGGTGGATCTCTACGCGGCTGGCGCCGTGTTGTTCGAGTGCGTGACCGGGCGCAACGTGTTCACGGCGCCCAACGTGATGGCGCTGATGGCCAAGCATCTCGAGGAAGCGCCGGAGGACCCACAGTTCATCAATCCCGAGGTGCCGCCGTCGCTGGCGCAGGTGATTCTCAAGGCGCTCGCCAAGAAGCGCGACCAGCGATGGGCTTCGGCGGCGGAAATGCACCGGGCGCTGGAGGAGGTTCGCACCGAGGACACGGTCGTCACGTGAAGGTTCCTTACCGGGTCGAGAAGCCGTGGGGCTACGAGTTGATCTGGGCGCTCACCGATCGGTACGTTGGCAAGATCCTTCACATCGAGCCGGGGCAGGTCTTGAGCCTCCAGTACCACAACCGGAAGGACGAGACCATCCACGTCCTGGCTGGCGAGATCATCTTCCGGGTGAAAGAAGGCGACGCGCTCGCCGAGCGCCGCATGCGGGCCGGGGAGAGCTACCACATCGCGCCGCTCACGGTCCATCAGTTCGAAGCCGTGACCGCGGCCGACCTGCTCGAGGCGTCGACGCCGGAGATCGACGACGTGGTGCGGCTGCAGGACCGGTACGGAAGGGCCTAGGCGGCTCATGAAGGTGGTGATTCCGCTGGCGGGCAAAGGCACTCGGCTCCTTCCGCTCACCAAGCACATCCCGAAGCCTCTGATCCGGGTCGCGGGCCGGCCGGTGATGGACTACGTGGTGGACAAGCTCGAAGGGTTGGACGTCGAGGAGTTGATCTTCATCACCGGACACCTCAAGGAGCAGGTGGAGGCCTACGTCCGGAAAACGTATCGGCAGCCCGCCCGGTTCATCGAGCAGCAGGTGCAGGACGGCACCGCGGGCGCGGTCAAGCTGGCGCGCCCTCACGTGGATGGGCCGGTCTTGATCGTGTTCGTGGACACGCTGTTCGATGCCGACCTCACGCTGGTCAACCGCACGCAGGCCGACGGCGTCATTTGGGCCAAGGAAGCCCAAGCAGAAGGGAGAATGGTTTCTCACGGAAGCGTTTCAATACATGATCGACCACGGGCGCAAGATCTTCGCGGCCGAGGTCGGCGGCTGGTATGACTGCGGCAAAGTGGACACGCTGCTGGAGACCAACCTGCACTTGCTCACGCAGGGATACACGCGGCGCCCGCGGCCCAAGCGCAGTGTCACCATTCACGATCCGGTGTATGTAGCCAAGGGCGTGAAGCTGGACCGGTGCACCATCGGCCCCAACGTCGCCATCGACGAGGGCGCGACGATCAGGGGTAGCACGCTGCGGGACGTCATCGTGGGGCGGAACAGCGCAGTGATGGATTGCACCGTGACACGCTCGGTGATCGGCGACGATGTCGAGCTCCGCGCCCGCACCCTGGACGAGATGATCGCGGCCAAAGACGAGGTGGCGAGCGCGCCATGAGGCATTGCGGATTGCGGGTTTCGGATTGCGGATTGACCGCCCTGACCGTCCTGACGGCCCTGATCACCACACCAGGCTGGGTGGCAAGTCAGCAATTTCGCGTCGAAGAGGCGACCATCGCCGAGATCCACCAGGCGATGACCGCCGGCCGGCTCACGGCTCGCCAGCTGGTGCAGCTGTACCTCGACCGAATCGCCGCCTACGACAAGCAGGGCCCCGGGCTCAACGCGATCGTGACATTGAATCCGGCCGCCCTGGCGCGAGCCGACTCGCTGGACGAGGTGGCCGCGCGGACCCGCCGGTTGGTCGGCCCACTCCACGGAATCCCGGTCATCGTCAAGGACAACTACGATACCCGGGATCTGCCCACGACCGCCGGTTCGCTGTCGCTCCAGGGCTCCATCCCGCCGGCGGACGCCTATCAGGTGAAGCGACTGCGCGAGGCGGGAGCGATCGTCCTGGCGAAGTCGAACATGGCGGAGTTCGCCTTCTCTCCCTACGAGACGGTGGGCTCGGCCCTGCCGGGCTACACGCGGAACCCGTACGCGCTCAATCGAGTCACGGCGGGTTCCAGTGGCGGCACGGCGGCAGCGGTGGCCGCGTGCTTCGGCACGGTGGGCCTGGGCACCGACACCGGGAACTCCATTCGCGGGCCGTCGTCCCACAACGCCCTGGTGGGGATTCGTTCCACCATGGGCCTCACCAGCCGGGCCGGCATCGTGCCGCTGTATCTGGATCGAGACATCGGCGGGCCCATGGCGCGGACGGTGGCGGACGCAGTGGCCGTGTTCGACGTGATCGCCGGGTACGATCCCGCCGATCCGGTCACCGAGGCCGCGCGAACGCGAAAGGCGCCGCGCTATGCCGATTTTCTGGTGGCCGAGGGCCTGCGAGGCGCGCGCATCGGCGTGCTGCGCCAGCTGTCCAATACCGAGACGGCCGATCCCGAGGTGGTGCAGCGGTTCGAGCAGGCGCTGGCCGACCTCAAGGCGGCCGGCGCGGTGGTGGTGGAGTCGGTGATCGTCCCGGAGCTGGACTCGATTCGCGGCCCGCTCTTCTGTCCGCGGTTCAAGTGGGACATCAACGTGTACCTCCAGCACCTGGGGTCCGGCGCACCGGTCAAGAGTCTGGAGGCGATCATCGAGTCCCGGCGGTTCCATCCGTCCATCGAGCTCAGGCTGCGGCAGATGCAGGATACGCCCGGGGCCTCGCCCGAGGACAACGGTGACTGCCGGCAAGCGTGGGCCAACGCGGACCACTTGAAGGCCGGCGTTCGCCGAGTGTTGGCGGAGAACCGTCTCGACGCCTTGGTGTACCCCTCGTGGAGCAACCCGGCGCGTCTGATCGGCGACCTCAACACGCCCCACGGCAACAACAGCCCGCGCATCTCGCCGCCGACCGGCTTTCCGGCCATCACCGTGCCGATGGGATTCGTACGGGATGGCTTGCCCGTAGGACTACAGATCCTGGGCGATGCGTGGTCGGAGCCGACGCTGATCAGGATCGCCTACGGGTACGAGCAGGCCACCAAGCACCGGAGGCCGCCCCCCCCGGTTCCGCCGCTTCCCTAAGTGATGGGGAAACGGGAAAAGGGAAACGGGAGCCTCGCGGATCAACCTTTCCCCTTTCTCCTTTCCCGTTTCCCATTTACCGTAGCCCGGCCGCGGCAGCCAGCACCAGCAACGCGCGAAACAGTCCGTCCGGGCCCCCCGTGTTGTCGTACCACTCCGTCGGCAGATGGGTATTCCCCGCCATCCCTCCGGCGCCCAACGCGATCGCCGGGATTCCCAGGGCGATCGGGACGTTGGCGTCGGTCGAGGCGGCGGCTAACTCGGGCTCACGGCCAATCGTGCGGGTGGCATCCACCGCGGCGCACACCAGGGGCTCGCCCCTCGGCGTGGCGCCGGCCGGCCGGTCGCCAATCATCTCGACGGCCAGCTCCAGTGGCGCCGTCCCCCCAGCCCGGCGGCGGTTCTCCGTCTCGAGCGCCTCGCTCGCCAGCGTGCGGAGGGTCGTCTCGATGGTGTCGAGCTCGCGGGGATCTTCGCTTCGGGTGTCCACCTCGGCCCAGGCCATGGCCGGGATCGAGTTGAGCCCGGTGCCTCCGTGGAGTCGCACCACCGAACACGCGTTGCTGGGCTTGGGCGGGCGCGGGCGCTCCGCGACCCCGGCCACGAACCGCCCCACGGCATGCGCGGGATTGGGCACCCCGTACGCCGCCCAGGAGTGGCCGCCGGGTCCGCGGTAGCTCACGCGGAAGCGGCGCGAGCCGAGCGCCCGATGCATCACCCGATCCAGCCCGGCGCCGTCCAGCGCGATCACGGCGGCCGCGGTGACGCCGTCGGGGCCGAACAGATACCTGGCCCCCCTCAAGTCCCCCTCGCCCTCCTCACCCACGGTGGCCGCGAACACAACCGGCCGCTCGGTGTCCCACCCCGCTTCCGCCACGGCCCGCGCCAGCGCGAGCAGGCCCACGAGTCCGCGGGCGTTGTCCGAGATACCGGGACCGACCAGGCGAGAACCGTTGCGGTGAACTGTGAGGTCTACCTCGGCGCCGAACACGGTGTCGAGGTGGGCCGCAACCACGACGGCGCCACCTTCGGTCCCGCCCCAGCGTGCTACCACGTTGCCCGCTCCGTCCAGATGCACTGGCTCGAGTCTCAGGCCGCGCAGGTGCCGGGCTACGAATTCAGCGCGCCGCGCTTCCGCCCCGGACGGGGCCGGGATCTGGCAGATGGTCGCCTGGAGGTCGAGGGCCTCGTCGTCGGTCGCGAGCAGGATCTCCCGACTGCGGCGCAGGGCGGGATGGTGGGCGACGCTTAAGACCGCGGACGGCGGGGTCACGGCCGGAGGTTAGCGTCGGCGCGAGCGCGGTCGCAAGCTTGACGGTTCCCCGCCCGGGGCGGCATCGTTGGCCCATGGATGAAGGACAACTGATCTACGATTGGAACGCGCTGGACGGGTTCGACTGGCGGGCGGCGCGGGTGGACCTGAACGACGAGACCCTGCGCGACGGCCTCCAGTCCCCCTCCGCGATCGACCCTCCCATAGACGTCAAGCTGCGCTTCCTCCACCTGATGGCCGACCTCGGCATCGTGGCGGCGGACCTCGGCCTCCCCGGGGCGGGGCCCCGGGTGGTGGAGGCGGTGCGGGCGCTGGCGCGGGAGATCGTGCAGGCCAAGCTCCCCATCGCCCCCAACTGCGCGGCGCGAACCGTGGTGGCGGACGTCGAGCCCATCGCGCGGATCTCGCAGGAAGTGGGGATCGCCATCGAAGCGGCGACCTTCATTGGCTCCTCGCCCATCCGGCAATACGCCGAGGACTGGACCCTGGACCGGATGCTGAAGGTGAGCGAAGAGGCGGTCAGCTTCGCGGTGCGAGAAGGGCTGCCGGTCATGTACGTCACGGAAGAGGCCCTCTACGGCAACGCCATTCGGTGTGGCGCGCGGCGGATCTGCCTGGCGGACACCGTGGGGCACGCTACACCCAGTGGCGTCAGAAATCTGGTACGGGTCGTCCGAAAAGAGATTGTAGAGCCTTCCGGAGAGGATGTTAAGGTTGACTGGCACGGGCATCGGGACCGAGGAATGGGGTTGATCAACTGTCTGGCGGCCATCGAGGCGGGAGTGGACCGGGTGCACGCCACGGCGCTCGGCGTGGGGGAGCGCGTCGGCAATGCGGAAATGGACCTGCTGATCATCAACCTGGCGCTTCTAGGAGCCCACCGGCACGACGTGTCGAAGCTCCGGGAGTACTGCCAGCTGGCGGCGGACACCATCGGCGTGCCGCTGCCGGCCAACTACCCGGCCATGGGGACGGACGCGTTCCGCACCGGCACCGGGGTCCACGCCGCCGCGATCATCAAGGCCAAGAAGAAGGGCGACGCCTGGCTGGCCGACCGGGTCTATTCCAGCGTTCCGGCGGGCACCTTTGGTCTCAAGCAGAAGATCGAAATTTCTCCGGTCTCCGGACTGTCCAACGTGAAGTACTGGCTGGAAGAGCACGGCTACGACGCCTCCAATGCCGAGCTGTGCCAGCGCCTCTTCGACGCGGCGAAGCACTCCGACCGGGTGCTGAGTGACGAGGAGTGTCATCGGCTGGCCGCGGATGCGCGCCACGCCCAGGCCGGCGGCACCTGATGCGGTCCGGCTTCCAGGACCTGGTGGCGTCCTATCTGGATCTCCGCTGGCAGCTGGATCCGGTCGCGGCGACGACGGCCGGGTTGACCGAGCACGATCACCGGCTGGGGTGCTTCACCGTAGACGACGTGCGCCAGCACGTCGCCGCCTTCCGCTCGCTGGCCGGCGCGCTGGAAGAGATCGACGTCGACGGGCTGGAGGACGAGATCGACCGCACGGCCTTGCTGGACGACGTGCGGGTGACCATCCACCGCTTCACGGCCGAGCGGGCGCACCGCATCAACCCATCGTTCTGGCTGGAGCACGCGCTGGAGGGCCTGTATCACCTGCTGGCCCGCCGGGACCGGCCCCTGGAGCATCGCGCCCGTGCGGCGGCGCAGCGCCTCGCCGCCGTTCCGCCGTTTCTCACGGCCGCCCGTGAGACGCTGGAAGAATGCCCCCGCGTGTTCATCGAAACGGCGAGGGGCGTGGCGGGAGGTGCCGGAGCCTTGATTGGGGAAGTCGCGGGGCAGCTCCGGCCCCGGGAGGACGGCGGGTTCGATCGCACGGTGCAGGAAGCTCTCGGCGCGGTGGATGGGTTTGCCACGTTTCTCGAGAAGGAACTGACGGATTCGGCGGATGGCGGGTATGCCATCGGCGAGGACGCATTCGACTTCCGCCTGCACCACGAGCACGCGTTGCGGGCGGTGGCGCCGGAGCTGTGGCGCTATGGCCTCCGTCTCGCCGACGAGGTCGAAGCCGAGCTCACGGCCATGGCGGCCGAGATCGCGCCCGGCACGCGGTGGCCGGATCTGGTGGACCGGTTGCGCGGGACCCATCCGCCGGCGGAGCAACTGGTGGGCGCCTACGCCGCCGAGATGGAGCGGGCCCGGCAGTTCGTGCTGGAGCACGATCTGGTCCCTATACCGGAGGGGCCGCTGGACGTGGTCGAGACGCCCGCGTTTCTGAAGCCTCTCATCCCTTACGCCGCCTATCAGGCGCCGGGCCCGTTCGCCCGGGACCGCACCGGGTGGTTCTACGTCACGCCGCCCGGCTCGCAATACGACGCTGTGACCCGGGAGCGCATGCTGCGGGACCACTGCGTACACGAGCTGGCTTCCACGGCGTTGCACGAGGGGTATCCCGGACACCACCTCCAGTTCCTGATGGCGCAGCAGCAGGAGCGCACGGTGCGGAAGCTCATCGGCACGCCCCTCACCATCGAGGGATGGGCGCTCTACTGCGAGGAGATGATGGGGGAGGAGGGGTTTTACCGCGGCGTGGAGGAGCGGTTCTTCCAGCGGGTCCATCTCCTGTGGCGGGCGCTCCGCATCGTGCTCGACGTGGGGCTGCACACCAGGGGCATGTCCTTCGACGAGGCCGTGGATGTGCTGGTGCACCGGGTGCACCTCGATCGGCGGAACGCCGAGGCGGAAGTGCGTCGCTACTGCGCCTATCCGGCCTACCAGCTCTGCTATGCGGTGGGCCGCCGGGAGCTCAAGGCGCTGCGCCAGGCGTATCGGCGGGCCCAGGGCGCGGCCTTCTCGTTACGCGGCTTTCACGAGGCCGCGCTCCAATACGGAGGGTTGCCGGTCAGCCTGATGCGGTGGGGCATGGGGCTGGATGAGTGACGGCCGGGGTTCGGGGTTCGGGGTCCGGGGGCCGGGGGCGCGAAAGCGGCCGGCGACCCCCCGGATCCCGGATCCCGGTCCCCGGGCCCCGGGATGACGCCGTCCGCGCGCGGCAACAAGCTTCCCGCCCTCGTCAAGTCGCTAGGCGCGGTCTCGTTTTTCAACGACCTCGCGAGCGAGATGATCTACCCGCTGATCCCGGCGCTGGTCACCCGGACGCTGGGAGGCGGGGCGATCTCGCTGGGTCTGTTCGACGGGATTTCCGAGCTCACGGCCTCGCTAGCCAAGCTGTGGGCGGGCTGGCTGGCCGATCGCCCGCGATGGCGGCGCCCGCTGGTGATCGCGGGGTATCTGGTGGCGGCCGTGACGCGCCCGGTGATCGGCGCTACCAGCGCGGCGTGGCAGGTAATTGCGCTGCGCGCCGCGGACCGGGTGGGGAAGGGGGTCCGCACACCGCCGCGAGACGCGGTGATCGCCGACGTCGCGCCGCCCGAGATGCGGGGCCGGGCGTTCGGGTTCCACCGCGCCATGGATCATGCGGGAGCGGTGGTGGGGCCCCTCCTGGCGGCGGCGCTGCTGTCGGGGGCGGGCCTCACGCCTGACGGGGTAATCCTGGCCAGCGTCGCGCCCGGGATCGTCGCGGTCGCTGTAGTGGTGTGGGCGATGAGAGGAACGGGAAACGGGAAACGGGGAACGGGAAAGGTGGAGCCGGGGCCGGCCCCCGACTTGGTCGTGTCCGATCCCCCTCGATCCTCGCCGTTCGTCTTCTTGCTGGTCGTGCTGTTCTCCTTGGCTCGCTTCCCCGAAACCCTGCTGCTGCTCAGGCTCCAGGATCTGCGGCTTTCTGTTGCCCTCGTGCCGTTAGTGTGGGCCGGGTTGCACGTGATCCGGACCTTCGGCAGCTACCCCGGCGGGAAGCTGGCCGATGTATTCGGGCCCCGGCGCGTCATGCTGGGTGGCTGGGTGCTGTACGGCCTGGTGTGCGTCGGGCTCGCGACGGCACCCACCGCGATTGCCGGGGTGGGTTGGTTTCTCGTGTTTGGGTTCGTGGCGGCGCTCACGGAATCGCCCGAGCGGGCCTTTGTGGCCGCGGCGGCGCGCGACCAAAAGACCGGCAGTGGATTCGGGGTGTACCACGCGAGCGTGGGAATTGCCGGGCTCGCAGGCGGGATGGTGTTCGGAACAGCCTATGCGCGCCTGGGCGGGCCTTACGCGTTGGGGCTGAGCGCGTTGGGGGCCGCGCTGCTGGCGGTCCTCCTGCTGGTCCGTGGCGCTGGCGCGCTGCGAGAAGGTTGATCGGATGGAATGGACCAGGGAGACCTATCAACTACCGGGGGATCACGGCTGGACGGCCAAGCCGGGCCACAAGATCCTGGTCCTGGACCGCGGGGCGGTGCTGCTGGAGTTCCCCGCCCACTGGAGCATGGAACCTGGTCCGCCTCCCCAGATCAACCTCCGAGACGGGCCGACCGCGGAGGATAGTAGCTGCCTGCTCGCGGTGTCTTGCCTGCGGCTGCTGCTACCCGTGGACTTCAGCGGGTTGCCGCTGTCGAAGCTCCTCCTCGAGGCCGCCGAGGGTGACGAGCGGGACCACATCGCCACCGGACCGGTGCACGAGGAGACGCGGGAGGGACTGACACTTGCCTGGACTGAGCTCCGCGTGGTTGACCCGGGCGAGCATCGCGAGTGCCGCTCACGCATGTGCCTCGCACGCGGGAACGGCGCTCAGTGCCTGATCACGTTCGATTTCTGGCCGGAGGATGAGGGACGATTCAGCGGCGTGTGGGATGAGGTGCTGAGCTCGCTCAAGCTGGGTGTTCGAGTGGATGATCCCACCCAAGGACCGAGGATCGAATAGCTGGCGGTTATGATTCCGGCGCGGCTTCCAGTTCGCCGCGCGAGGAACTGACGTTTTTGGCCGTCGTCGTCCAGCGAGCTCCCCGCCCCGCTCCGGTCCGAACGATTCGCCCCTCCCTTCGCAACTGATCCAGCACCCGGCGAAGCCTTGGAGCGGTCACGTCCGGGAACCGAGCCGCGAGCGCGGCGAAGGGGAAGGGCTGCTCCATCCGGTGCAACACCGCCTCCCGGACCTGCTCATCCACTCCCGGCAACCGCGGCACCCGGTCGTAACGCCGGTCTACGGCCAGCGCCAATTGCGGCTCGGGACCGGCATCCTCGCCCTGGTCGCCTACTCGAACGCGTACGCGATCTTGATCAGCGGCGGCTTGCTCCGCGCTTCCTTCCCTGCCGTCGAGTCATCGGCCGCTTCGGCGCTTCACGAATAAGAATACGAGCCGGGATGCCCAGCCCGCGCTCCAGGCGCCGAATCATTCCGAGCGTCAGCGGCCGGCGGCGGTTTAGCACCTCCGAGACTCGCCCGCTCGGTCCCAGAAACGGCTCGAGATCCTTGGGCCGCAGGTGCTGTTGCTCCATGCGGAAGCGAATGGCCTCGATGGGGTCCGGCAAGTCAATCGGCCAGCGCTTGGCCTCGTAGGCTTCGATCAGTGTCACCCACACATCGAGCAGGTCGCCTTCGGCCGTGTCCGGCTCGGCATCCATCAGACGATCTGCGGCAGCCAGTGCCCGCTCGTAGTCGTCCTCCGTCTTGATAGGTCGGATAACAACGTCGGCCGTCATATCGTCTCCACAGCGACCAGTCAGCTCAACACGATCGTTGGAATGAACGTCGGCGCCTTCCTCGCCCTCGTCGCCTGCTCGAACGCGTACGCGATCCGGATCAACACGGACTCGCTCCACGCGCGCCCGAAGAACGAAATGCCCATCGGCAGCCCCATGTAGAATCCGGCCGGCACGGTGATGTGCGGGTAGCCTGACACCGCCGGGAACTGCGAGCTGCCACCACCACCGCCGCCACCGGTCATCGTCACCAGGTCCACGATGCCCGCCGGCCCGCCTGACGGTCCCATCATCGCGTCCAGCCGGTGCTTGTCCATGGTGGCGTCAATGCCCTTGGCCCGCGTGAGCTCGACACACTTGGCCCGGGCGTCGAGGTACGCCTGCTCGGTGAGCGGACCTCTGGCCTGGCACGCGATGAAGATCTCCTGTCCGAAGTACGGCATCTCACGGTTCTTGTTCGCCTCGTTGAACGCGATGATGTCCGCCAGGGTGCGGTACTTCACGTTCGCCGGCATGGTCGCGAGATACAGGTTGAGATCGTGCTTGAATTCGTATTCCAGCACGTCGCGCTCGGCACTGCCCAGCTGGCCCGCCGTCTCGATGTCCGCCGGATCAACCACCTCCGCCCCGTGGTCCCGGAGGACCTTGATCGCGTTCTCGACCAGTGCGTTGATAACCGGGTTGTTACCGGTCCGCGCGCGCACCCCGATCCGTGCGCCGCGCAACCCATCGGCGTCGAGGAACGCCGTATAGTCCGGAGCGATGTGGCCCTCGGAATCGGCGGTCGCCGGGTCACGCGGGTCCACGCCCGTCATCCCGCTCAGCAGGGCCGCGGCGTCGCCCACGGTGCGGCACATGGGCCCAGCGGTGTCCTGGCTGTGGGCGATGGGAATCACGCCGGCGCGGCTCACCAAACCGACGGTGGGCTTGAGGCCCACGATGCCGCAGGCGTTGGAAGGACTGACAATGGACCCGTCCGTCTCCGTGCCGATGGCGACGGCGCAGTAATTGGCGCTCGCGGCGACGGCCGACCCCGAGCTGGACCCGCTGGGATTCCGGTCCAAGACGTAGGGATTCTTGCACTGCCGGCCGCGGCCGCTCCACCCGGACGACGAGCGGCTGGAGCGGAAGTTGGCCCACTCGGAGAGATTCGCCTTGGCCAGGATCACGGCGCCTGCCGCCCGCAGCCGCTCCACCAGGAACGCGTCGCGCTCGGCAAAGTTGCCCTCCAGCGCCAGGGAACCGGCCGTGGTCTGCATCCGGTCGTGCGTGTCGATGTTGTCCTTGATGATCACGGGAATCCCGTGGAGCGGCCCGCGCACCCTTCCCTGCTTGCGCTCCGCGTCCAGCTGCTCCGCGATCTGGAGGGCGTCGGGGTTGGTCTCCAGGACGGTTCGCAGCGAGGGCCCCTGGCGGTCCAGGGCCGCGATGCGCCGGACATACGCCTGCGTGATGCTGCGCGACGTCCGCCTGCCGCTCTGCATGTCGGCCTGAAGCTGCGCCACGGTCATCTCGTCCAGCGGGCCCGCCTGCTGGACGGGAGGGAGCTCGAAGCGCGGCAGCGCGGCGGCGGCCGCGGCGGCGGCCAGGGTACTTCGTTCGATGAACTCTCGGCGGGACAGCGAGGGGATGGGTTCCATGTGAGGACTCGTGATTAAGTGTGGTATCCTATGGGTGGATTAACGCGTACGGGCGGGTCGTCAAGGCCGCCGCTACGAAAGCGCCCGCAGGGACCCGTCGCTGCGCGCAAGCGTCAGTCGCCGGCCGCGTAACCGCTAGGCACGAACGGCGATTCCTGGATCACCGGCTCCTTCTTCTGCCACAGGATCCCGAACCATTCGCGCGCCGCCGCCACGATCACCAGCACCACCACGGCCATGAACGCCAGGGCCAGCCCGGCGTTGAGATAGTCATTGAACATCAGGCGGCCCGCCGAGGGGTCCGCGCTCCCGACCAACGATCGCGCGTGCGCGATGAACCCCAGCCGCGGATCGGAGGCGAAGACCTTGGCCACCCCGGCGCTGATGGTCACCGTGCCCAGCCACGCCAGCGGTAGCAGGGTGACCCAGGCGTAGCGCGCCTTCCGCATCTTGATGATGATGGTGGTCGCCACGGTGAGCGCGATGGCCGCGAGCAGCTGGTTGCTGATCCCGAACAACGGCCACAGCGAGTTGATCCCGCCCAGCGGGTCGAGCACCCCCTGCACCAGGAAGTAGCCCCAGCCCCCCACCACCAGCGCGCTGGCGAGCAGGATGCTCGGATACCAGGACGTCCGGCCGAAGCGCGGCGACACATGGCCCACCAGCTCCTGGAGCATGAATCGGCCTACCCGGGTCCCCGTGTCCACGGTGGTGAGAATAAACAGCGCCTCGAACATGATGGCGAAGTGGTACCACATGGCGGTGAGCGCCTGGCCCCCGATGGCGCTGGAGAGCCCGGCGAAGATCTGCGCCATGCCCACCGCGAGCGACGGCGCGCCGCCGGTCCGGGAGAGCAGGTTCTGCTCGCCCACCGACGCGGTCAGCGCGGCCATGTCCTCCGGGTTCAGCGTGAAGCCCCACCCGGCGACCGTCTGCGAGGCCTGCTCCAGCGTGGTGCCCAGCAGGCCGGCCGGCGCGTTGATGGCGAAATAGACCCCGGGGTCCAGGATGCCGGCGGCGCACATCGCCATCACGCCCACGAACGACTCCATCAGCATCCCGCCGTACCCGATCGTGGGCACGTGGGACTCCCGCATGATCATCTTGGGCGTGGTGCCGGACGCCACCAGGGAATGGAATCCGCTGATGGCGCCGCAGGCGATCGTGATGAACGCGAACGGGAACACCTTGCCGGCAAAGATGGGCCCGGTGCCGTCCACGAACGGCGTGAAGGCCGGCATCTTGAGCGGCGGCAGCACCACCAGGATGCCGATCGCCAGCGCCACCACGGTGCCGATCTTGAGAAACGTGGAGAGGTAGTCCCGGGGGCAGAGCAGCATCCAGACCGGCAGCACCGAGGCGATGAATCCGTACGCGATCAACCAACCCGAGATGGCGGTCGCGTCCAGCGTGAAGATCTCGGCCAGTCGGGGGTGCTCGGAGACCAGCTTGCCGCCCCACAGGGCGAGCATCAGCAGGAAGGCGCCCGCCAGCGAGGCCTCCAGGGCGCGCCCCGGCCGCACCACCTTCATCCACCAGCCCATGAGCAGCGCGATGGGAATGGTGCAGGCGATGGTGAAGGCGCCCCAGGGGCTCTCGGCCAGGGCCCGGACCACCACCAGGGCCAGGACCGCCAGCAGGATGATCATGATCGCCAGGATGGCGACCATGGCCGCGACCCCGGTGACCTTGTTGACCTCCTCCTTGGCCATCTGGCCCAGCGACTTGCCGTCGCGGCGGACCGAGGCGAACAGAGTGACGAAGTCCTGCACCGCGCCGCCCAGCACCACGCCGATGATCAGCCACAGCGTGCCAGGCAGATACCCGAACTGCGCGGCGAGTACCGGACCTACCAGCGGGCCGGCGCCGGCGATGGCGGCGAAATGGTGCCCGTAGAGCACCCACTTGTTGGTGGGCACGAAGTCCCGGCCGTTGTTGAGCCGTTCGGCGGGCGTGGCGCGACGGTCGTCCAGCTCCATAATGCGCCGAGCGATGAACCGCGCGTAGAAGCGGTAGCCCACCATGTAGGTGCACACCGCCGCGATGACCAGCCAGGCGGCGTTCACCGACTCGCCGCGGTGCAGCGCCAGCACCGCGAAGCCCGCCGCGCCGGCGGTGGAGATGGCGGCCCAGAGCAGGATGGACCAGGGTTGGTTCATGGATAGAGAGAATGCGGCCTGATGGCGTGGTCGGCAACCCTGGTTGCTCCCCGGCGGTTTCGAACGTACGTTCGGTGCTCCACTGACGCGGGCGGCAACCCCATTCCGTTCCACTCTGGGTCCATCTTCGGCGAGGAGCGCGGGCAGGCGTCGGGCGCGGCCGTGGCACCGCGCGAGAGCCCCAAGCGCGTCGAGTCCCGTGAGATGAAGGGCAACGTGGCGATCGTCACCGGGGGCGCCACCGGGCTGGGCCGCGCCGTCGCCCTGGACTTCGCCCGCCGGGGCGTGCACGTGGCGTTCAACTACGTGCTGCTGCCCAATCGGGACATCGCCGCGCAGGCCCTGCTCACGGAAACGGCGCTCCGGGGCCTCGGCATCGAAGTGTACTGCGCGGTCTGCGACGTGCGGGACGCCGACGCGGTCAACGCCTTCGTGGAGACGTCCAAGGCGGAGCTGGGTGGCGTGCATTATCTGGTCAACAACGCCGGCATCGCCCACGACGGCGCGCTGTGGCGGATGGGGGATGACGCCTGGCGCGAGGTGCTCGACACCAACGTCACCGGGGCCTTTCACTGCCTGCGCGCGGTGGCCCCGGCGTTCCGGAAACAGCACTACGGCAAGATCGTGAACGTCGCGTCCCACCAAGCGTACACCCCGGGATTCGGCATCGCCAACTACGCGGCCAGCAAAGCCGCGGTCATCGGGCTGACGCGGTCGGCCGCCGTGGACCTCGGGGCCACCAACGTGAACGTGAACGCGGTGGCGCCGGGGTTCGTCCGCACCGAAATGCTGGCCAAACTGCCGCCGGAGGTGCTGGAGCGCGCGGAGAAAGAATCGCTGCTCGGACGGGTCGCCGAGCCGGAAGACGTGGCTCACGTCGTGACGTTCCTGTGCTCCGAGGAGGCCCGCCACATCACCGGGCAGGTGATCGTGGTGGATGGGGGTCTGACGCTGGCCTGACTGTTCGGCCGTCGGCGGCCAGGGTAAGTTGCAGATCCTGGTGACACCATCAGACAGCACTGTGCCGAGCTTCAGCTCCTCGTCTCGGAACACTTCGGGAAACGGGAAAGGGGAAACGGGAAACGTGGGGTATCGACCGTTTCCCCTTTCCCCTTTCCCCTTTCCCGTGCTCGCGGGGCTGCTCCTTGCGATAGCCTGCAGCGGCTCCCAGCCGACGGCGACGGCTCCTTCCCCGACGGCACCCCTCCCGACCGCCGGGCTGGCCGGCCTCAAGGTGGTCGTCTACCCGCTCACGCTGATCGCGGCCGATGACCAGCTGGGCTGGACC
>JACPAP010000264.1 GCA_016180765.1 Gemmatimonadota bacterium | reverse complement strand
CCCAGGACGGCGTCGGCCCAAGGGGGGATCACCGGTTCCCCCGGGCCGGGCGCCTTGGCGGCGAGGCCCCGCGCGCCGTCCGCCTCGATGAGGAGCATCCCGGCCCGCTCCCGGAAGGCGCCCGCCTCCTCGGGGCCGAAGCCGTCGAGCTTCATCCTCCGCCGGGAGGGATCGCCGGGGACGGGCGCTTCGCCGATGCGGGCCCGCGCCAGGGTGACGGGCGGTGGGGAGCAGGGTCGCCGCGCGGTGGCGTATCTCATCGCGCTGGGGATAGGGCTCCACAATCTGGGTGAGGGCCTCGCGATCGGCGCGGCGTACGCCTTGGGCGAGGCCACGCTGGGCGCGTTCTTGATCGTCGGGTTCATGCTGCACAACACCACCGAAGGGCTGGGAATCGTGGCCCCCATCGCGCACGACCGCCCCAGGCTCAAGACCTTGGCGGCGCTTGGCGCCCTGGCCGGTCTGCCGACGGTGCTGGGCGCCTGGATCGGCGGGCTGGCGTACTCGCCGCTCTACGCCACCTTGTTCCTGAGCGTGGGCGCCGGCGCCATCGCGCAGGTGGTCATCGCGCTGTACCGGGTGGTGGCCCGAGAGCTGGAAGGCGGCGTGTGGACGCCGTACACGGCGGGGGGCGTGGTGGCGGGGATGGCCGTGATGTACGGGACCGGGCTGCTGGTGGCGGCCTAGAGACGGTGAGACGTGAGATGTGAGAAGTGAGACGGGGCGCACCGTCCGCTCGACCTTCTCACCTCTCACATCTGACTTCTCACATTACGTTGTCCGGGCCTCCTCCAACGCCCGCAGTATCGCCGCCAGTCTCCGGTTCCTCGCCCGCCGGATCTGATCCACCTGTCCTTCGTAGGCCTTCTCGACGGCGTGAATCAGGCGGTTCTGGTCCGCCGGCTCGAGCCTGGACCAGGAAGCGAGGTCGGCCCAATAGGGCTCGTGGGCGAGCAGCTGGGTTTGCAGGAACGACCCCACGTTCCGACTCCCGGCGGACAAGTGATGGGTCAGGTGAGGTCCCGCGGCGGCCCAGCCGAGGGCGGGACCTACGGACACCGCACGGTCGAGGTCGTCCACCTCGATGACGCCCTTCAGCACCAGATCGATCGCCTCCCGCCAAACCGCGGCCGCGATGCGGCCCGCGACGTTGCCCTGGATCGGTTTCCGAATGGTCACCGGGATCCGGTTGAGCGCCCGGAGCCACCCCTTGACCACCTCGAGCAGCGCTGCGTCGGTCTCTGCGCCCGGGACCAGCTCGACCAGTGTGATCAGCTCGACCGGGTTCATCGGGTGCGTGACGAGGACCCGGTCCGGCTGGCGGCAGCGGGCCACCAGGTCGTTGACGCTGAGCTGGCCCGTGGAGCTGGTGATGGCGCGGGCCTTGGGTGCGACGGATTCGAACGCCTCGAAGAGTTTCTGCTTGGCGACCAGGTCCTCGCCGATCGCCTCGATGATCCATTGCGCGTCGCCGCAGGCCTGGAGCAGGCTCCTGCCCACCTTGATGCCGGCGATGCCCGCCTCGGCGGTCGCTTCGTCGGCCCGGCCCAGCGAGACCAGCGCCCGGGCCCGCCCGGCGATCTCCGCCGGCGCCACCTCGAGGGCCTCGGCCTGGTTGTCGAAGAGTGCCACGGGCCAGCCGGCCGCCACGCAGAGCGATGCCCAGCCGCGGCCGACTTCGCCAATGCCCACGACGGCGACGCGAACTTGTCCCTGGTTCATACTGCGTTCTCCGTTGCCCGTTGTCCGTTATCCGTCATCCCCCTCGGGATCCGCCTCGCAGTACACGGACCACGGAAAACGGACAGCCGCTAACGCCTTTTGACTACCGGAACACCCGCTCCAGCAACGTCCTCATGCGTGCGACGTCGACATCACTCGCGACCGGGATGAGAACCCCGTCCGCGGCCTCCCTTGTATGCCCGCGCCGCTCGCCTTCGTCAAGGTCAACCACGAGGCGCCGCTCCTCGAACCGGAGCAGCCCGGGGGCCAGGACCTCGCCCAGGGTCAGCACGTCGTTCACCACGCAGCCGGTGAGCCCGCGGGCTCTGCGGTGCGCTTCGACGCTAAACTCGAGCGCCGCGGCCAGCCAGCGTGTGACCTCATCCGCCGATACGGCAAGCCGGATCACGTCATCGGGCCGGAGGGTCATGCGCCGGGTGACGTCGAGCGGGACCAGCGCCGTGGGGAGCTCCGCCTGGAGCACCCGCTGGGCCGCCTCCGGGTCGGCCCAGGCGTTGAAGTCGGCGAGCCGGTCGGAGGCGCCCCGCTCGGCGAAGGTCCCCAGCATAGCCAGGTGGCGGGCCACGGCCCGCCTGACGACGGTCGGGTCCCGGTCCAGCGCGTGGGCGAGGTTGGTTTGGGGCCCAAGCGTCAGCAGCGTGACGGGAGTGGTGGTCGAGCGGAGGACCCGGAGCAGCGCCGCCGGGTCCGCCGCCACCGCGGGGGCCGCGGTGACCGCCGCGTACCCCACACCCGAGGGCCCATGCATCGCCGCCCCGGTGACAGGTGGCCGCGACATCGGCCGGTCGGAGCCCGGGTGAACGGGGATGTCGGGCCGGCTGGCGAGCGCCAACACCGTGCGGGCGTTTCGAGTGGTTTCCTGGAGGGCAGCAGTGCCGTAGGTCGTGGTCACCGCCACGACCTCGACCTCCGGCGAGCGTGCGGCCAGGGCCAGGGTGACAACGTCGTCGATACCGGGATCGGTATCGATGATCAGGCGGATGGGAGCGGCCTGCATGTCCCCCAGGGTAAGGCCTGCGGTCGGGACAGGCTAGCGAGCGAAAAGCCGTGCCCCTATGCTTGAGCCACGAATGACGGGGCGAAGGGAGCGACGTGAGCGTGTCAGCAACGGCGGGTGAGTTTCGCTCCCTGCTCGACCAGTTCGCCGACGGGTGGAACCAGGGCGAGCCCGGCCGCATGGCGGACGCGTTTCTCCCCGACGGGGTGTACCAGCCCGGGCCGTTCGACGCGCCGCTCAAGGGCCGGCAGGCGATCCTCGACTACTGGCGGGACGTGCCGCTGGCCCAGTCGGATGTCTCGTTTCGCTATGGTGAGATCTTCGTCGCCGGCCCGTGGTTCTCGACCGAGTTCCGCTGTACCTACGTCCGGCGCCGCACCGGGGAGAGCGTGGACGTCCGAGGGGCGCTCTTCTGTGAGACGAAGGACGGGAAGATCGCCGAGATGCGGATGCTCTGGGAGCGGCGGATGGCGCCCCGATCGGGCGCGTGAGCGCGGTGATCCTCCTGGGCACACAGGGGTGGAATTACCCGGACTGGGTCGGGCCGTTTTACCCGCCGGGCACGCGGGCGGCGGACATGCTGCGGGTGTACGCCCGGGCGTTTCCCACCGTCGAAGTGGACTCCACGTTCTACGCCATTCCCGCCGAAGCGGTGATCCGGTCCTGGCGCGAGCGGGTGTCGGAAGGGTTCGGGTTCGCGCTCAAGGTTCCCCAGGAAATCACCCACGAGAAGCGGCTGATCGGGGTCGAGCAGCTGTTGCACCGCTTCTGCGGTCGCGCCAGCGCGCTGGGGACGACGGTGGGCCCGCTGCTGATCCAGCTGAGCCCGGAGTTCCACCCCACGTGGGCCAATCGCGACGCGCTCCGGGGTTTTCTGGAGTTGCTGCCAATTCGGTTCCGCTGGGCCATCGAGTTCCGGCATCCGGGATGGTTGGACGGCGAGACGCTGGATCTGCTTCGGATGTACGGTGTGGCGCTGGCGCTGGCCGACTCCCGCTGGATCAAGCGCGGGATCGTGCTGGAGCTGGCCATCGAGCCCACGGCCGACTTCGCGTACGTGCGGTGGATGGGTGAGCAGCGCCGGATCACCGATTTCTCTCACCTGCAGATCGATCGGGAGGCGGAGCTCGCGGCGTGGGTGCAGGCGCTCGGGGCGCTGGCGAGCCGGGTACAGAGGGTCTTCGGGTACTTCAACAACCAGTACCAGGGCCACAGTCCCGAGAGCGCCCGAGCCATGCAACGGCTCATGGGGCAGGCGGTGGTGGCGCCCGAGATGTTGCAGGAGCAGGTGGAGTTGTTCTAATGAACTGGCGCAGAGGAATCGTGTGACCTCATATCGCATCCTCTTCGTAGACGACGACGAGCAGGTCTTGAAGTCGCTGGGCGACTACTTCGAGAAGCTGGGCCACCAGGTGTTCCGGGCGGCGTCGGGCCGCGAAGGGCTCAAGGCCTACGACCAACACCGTCCGGACGTGGTGGTGCTCGACATCTTCATGCCGGAAATGTCCGGCATGGAAGTGCTGGAGGTCCTGGCGCGCCGGGAAGCCATGGTGATCATGCTCACCGGGTACGGCGAGCTGGAGAACGCCATCCAGGCGATGCGACTCGGCGCCGAGACCTTCCTCACCAAGCCGGTGGAGATGGCGCACCTGGTGGCCGCCGTGGAGAAGGCGGCGGAGAAGGGCGCGCTCCGGGTGGAGAACGTCGAGCTCAAGGCGCGCCTCTCGCCGAGCCTCAAGCGCCGGTTGCTCAAGTACGGGGCGTTGGCCCTCCTCATCGTGGCCTCGCTGTGGCTGGGCCGGTGGATCGGGGGCGACGACGAAACCCGTCCCTCGCGTCCGATCCCGGTACCCCTGAATCAGGACACGTCGGTTCCTCGGCCGGACTAGTGCCGTTCCAACTTGTTGCGCCTCTAGCCGTCGGCCGGACCTACGGTAACGGATTCACCGCAGAGGGCGCGGAGAGTGAACATGGGTAACCGCAATCAACTCGACGGTCTCCGCGTGCTCTGCGGTGAATCGATCCGAGCAGGCCATCACGTCGCATTGCTCTTCGGTCTGCTGTTTCTGTCGTCGGGGCTCGCCGCCCAGCAACGCGACCTGATTCTCGCCACGACCACGTCGGTCCGCGACGCCGGGCTGCTGGAGTACCTGCTGCCGCGGTTCGAGCGCCACAGCCGGCGCAGGGTCAAGGTGATAGCGGTAGGGAGCGGCCAGGCCATGGAACTGGGACGGCGGGGCGAAGCCGACATCCTCATCGTCCACGACCCCGGGGCCGAGGTCGAGTTCATGGCGCAGGGCCACGGGTCCGAGCGGTTCCCCATAGCGCACAACGAGTTCGCGATCGTGGGGCCGCGCGGCGATCGCGCGGGCATCGGAGGTATGACCAGCGCGGTCGCGGCATTTCAGGCGATCGCCAGGTCTAGGCCCAAGTTCGTTTCTCGCGGCGATCGGTCAGGGACTCAAGCGAAGGAGCTGCTGCTCTGGGGGCTCGCGGGCGTCGGGCTCGCCGCAAAGACGGATCCGTGGTACATCGAGTCAGGCCAGGGGATGGGCGCCACGCTCCAGATCGCCAACGAGCTGGAGGCCTACACGCTCACGGACATCGCCACCTTGCTCACCCACGCGTCGCCGCTGGAGCTGGGAATTCTGGTCAAGGGCGACACGCTGCTCCGCAACCCCTACCATATCATCCTCATCGACGCGCGGCGATTCTCCTGGGTGGACGCGGCGGGTGCCGCCCAGCTCAAGGATTACCTACTTTCGCCGGAGACCCAGGCCGCGATCGCGGCATACAAGCGGGAGCAGTTCGGGCGGTCCATCTTCGTCCCAGATGCGGTGACGTGCTGTGAGAAGTGAGAGATGTGAGACGGGAGGGGAGAAACTTGTCACTTCTTACACATGGCCGTGCCGCCCCGTTATTTTTCTTCTCCAGCATGCCCCTTCGCCTCGCCATCGGCCAGATCGGCCCCAAGAAGGGTGACTACGCCGAGAACCTGCGGCGGATCGGGGGCGTACTCGCCCAACTCGGCGGGTGGGAGAAACCGCCGCAACTGGTGGTGTTTCCTGAGACCGCGATCTCCGGCTACTTCGTGGAGGCGGGCGTCCGGGAGGTGGCGGTCACCGCGGGCACGCTGTTTCGCGACCTCGCGGTCCAGCATTCGCTGGCCGGGGCCCCGCCGATCGACATCGCCCTGGGCTTCTACGAGGAGTTCAACCATCGCTTCTGTAACTCGGCGCTCTACGCCGCGCTGGGCGGCGCCGCGCCCGGCATCCGCCACGTGCACCGCAAGGTGTTCCTGCCCACGTACGGGGTGTTCGACGAAGAGCGGTTCGTGGATCGGGGGCACCAGATCCAGGCGTTCGACACCACCTGGGGCCGGGCGGCCATGGTGATCTGCGAGGATGCGTGGCACTCCATCGTGCCGTCGCTCGCGGCGCTGGACGGGGCGCAAGTGATCATTGTTCCCTCCGCGGCGCCGGGGCGAGGCATTGCGCCGGCGGTGCCCGCTGTCCCCTCTGTACCTCCCCGTCAAGGCACAGAGGGTACAGAGGAGACACAGGGCGCGCGCTCACGCCCGGCCTCAGTCGAGAGATGGGAAAGACTGGTGCGGGGAATCGCGGACGAGAACGGCGTGTTCGTGGCCTTGGCCCAGCTGGTGGGGTTCGAGGGCGGGAAGGGCTTCCCCGGAGGCTCGGCCGTGGTGGGGCCGGGCGGCGATGTGCTGGTGCGGGGTCCGCTGTTCCAGGAAGCGATCGTCACCGCCGACCTCGATCTAGCCGACATCGCCCGGGCGCGCGCCGAGCAGCCGCTGCTCGCCGATCTGGAGACGGAACTGCCTCACCTGCTCCGCTCAGTGGACCTGCGGGAGCGGGTCCCGGCGCCTTACGATCCCGAAGATCTCTGTCCGCGCACGCAACGGCCACCGGCCGCGACCAAGCATACCGTGGTGTCACCCGAGCCAGCCCGGGATCCGCTCGCGGTGGACCCAACCCTGGTGGAGCAGTGGTTGGTGGCGTTCCTCAAGGACGAGGTGGTCCGGCGACGCGGCTACGCCAAGGGAATCGTAGGACTCTCCGGCGGTGTGGACAGTGCGCTGGTCGCGGTACTCGCGGCGCGGGCCCTGGGTCCGGAGAACGTGATCGGCTTGCGGCTCCCCTACAAGACGTCCAGCCCAGACAGCCTGGAACACGCGGCGCTGGTCGCGCAACAGACCGGCATCCAGCTCCTGACGCTGGACATCACCCCCGCCGTGGACGGCTACCTCGAGCTGGCGGACCCCACAGCGGATCCCACGCGCCGGGGCAACGTCGCGGCGCGGGTGCGGATGACGGCGCTGTTCGATATGTCCGCCAAGCACCGGGCCCTGCCGCTGGGCACCAGCAACAAGAGCGAACGGCTCATGGGGTACTTCACCTGGCACGGGGACGACGCGGCGTCGGTCAACCCGCTGGGCGATCTCTTCAAGACCCAGGTGTGGGCGGTCGCGCGGCACGTGGGGATACCCGAGGTGATCGTAGACAAGCCGGCGACCGCGGATCTGGTCCAGGGCCAGACGGACGAGGACGACCTCGGCGTCCCCTATGCGCGGCTGGATCCCATCCTGTGCTACTTGCTCCAGGGTCTCCGGGTGGAGCGGATCGTTGGCCTGGGCTTCTCGCAGGAGGACGTCGAGCTGGTGCGCCGCCGCCTCGGGTCCACGCACTGGAAGCGGCGCCTCGCGACCGTCGCGATGGTGAGTCAGACGGCGGTCGGGGAGTATTACCTGCGGCCGGTGGACTACTGACTGGGACCGTGAGAAGTGAGACGTGAGAGGTGAGACGTAAAACGTCCTTCTCACGTCTTACGTCTCACAGCCGAGAGTGATGGCATGCCTCAACCAGGTGGTAGTCCCCGCCCCGTCCACCAATCCCAGGCCACGATGTCGGAGTTGATGATGCCCCACCACGCCAACAACCTGGGCAACGTGTTCGGCGGCGTGATCCTGTCGCTGGTGGATCGGGTGGCGGCGGTGGCGGCGACCCGGCATGCCCGCCGCCAGTGCGTCACAGTGTCGGTGGATCGGGTGGATTTCCTGCAGCCGATCTACCTGAGTGAGTTGGTGACGGCGCGCGCCAGCGTGAACTACGCCGGTCGCACGTCCATGGAAGTCGGGGTTCGGATCGAGGCCGAGAACCTGGTGACCGGCGAGCGGCGCCACACCAACAGCTGTTACGTCACGTATGTGGCGATTGACCAGCTGGGGAAGCCGAGTCCGGTGCCGCCCGTGCTGCCGGAAACCGAGGAGGAGCGCCGCCGCTTCCGCGCGGCCGAGGGGCGGCGTCGGCGCCGGCTCGAGGAGCGGAAGGCCGGCCCGCCGTGAAGTACACCCGCATCGTCTGCGTGCTCTCCGGCGGGGGCGCCAAGGGGGCGGCCCACGTGGGCGCGGTCAAGGCGATGGGTGAGCGCGGGCTCGCGCCGGGTCATTTCGTGGGCACCTCCATGGGCGCCATCATCGGGGCCATGCACGCGAGCGGGCTTTCTTACGAGGCGGCGGTTCAACGGCTCACCAGGCTCACGCGGAAGGACGTGGCGCAACTCGCTCCCGGCGCGCTGCTCGGGCCGTTGGGCCGGAGCATCCTCAAGCAGCAGCCGTTGCGGGACACCATCACGCGGCTGGTGCCGGCCAAACGGTTCGACGATTTGGTAGTGCCCCTCACGGTCACGACCGTGGACGTGGCGACCAGTGAGCTGGTGCTGTTCGGCGCGGGAGGGCGCTCGGACGTCCCACTCCACGACGCGCTGTATGCGTCGTCGGCCCTCAGCGTCTACTACCCGCCCGCGCTGATGGGCGGCCGCGCCTACGCGGACGGTGGACTGCGCGCGGTGCTCCCGCTCGACGTGGCGGCCACGCTGAATCCCGATCTGGTGGTCGCGGTGTACACCGGCCCTCAGGCGGGCGAGGAGCAGAGGGGCCGGCCCGGGCGCTACGGCCTGCTGGCGGCGCACGACACCGCCATGCGCATCATGATGGCGGTCCAGGCTGAAGACGCGATCGCGCGCTGGAACCGGCACGTTCCGCTGGTGCTGATCCGCCCCGAGGTCGGCGCCCGCGCCACGTTCAAGGTGGGAGACGCGCTCAAGTACGTCGAGGAGGGGTATCGCGCGGCGAGCAGGGCGCTGTTGGAGTGGGGCGGAAGCGGCGGTGTCAAGGGTCAGGTAGCGCGCGAGGGGTGAGGGGTGAGGGGTCCCTTTACCCTTCACCCCTTACGCATTGGGCCGCGCTCGGGTAATTAGTCCGCATCGGTTTTCCGCGCCCCGGAGCCCGCAGTGACCGCGAAGTACTTCAGCGTCGACGAAGCCAACCGCACGCTTCCGTTCGTGAGCCGGATCGTGCAGGACATCGTGGACCAGTATCGGCACTGGCGCGAGAACATCTACCGCTACGAGCTGATCACCGCCGGCCGCCGCGCCGAGGATCCCGAGACCGAGGAGCAAGCCCGGCTCCGCCGCGCGGTGGATGACTCGGCGCATCGGATCAACGGCTTCATTGAGGAGCTCTCGCTGGTCGGGTGCGTGTTCAAGGGCTTCGAAGAAGGCCTGGTGGACTTCCGCAGCAAGCTCACCGATCGCGACATCTTCCTTTGCTGGAAGCTGGGTGAGCCGGAGATCCAGCACTGGCATGAAGTGGACGCCGGCTACGCGGGTCGGCGCGCGCTGGTTCCCGAGCTCACCGGGTCGTGAATTTCGCCCGTTTCCTCCATCTCCTGGGGCAGGCGTTGTGGATCGGCGGGGGGATCGCCGCCATGACGCTGGCGCTCGCCGCCCGCAGCGAGGATGGCACCGTGAAGGCCGGCGTGTACCGCCTGCTGGCGCGGGTGCACGGCGTGGTGATCGCGCCGGGCGCGTTGATCACGGTGCTGTCGGGGCTGTGGCTCACCATGGGCATGGCGCGCCGCGGCCAGGGCGCCGAGCTGGGCGAACCGGGCCTCGCCACGATGCAGGCAGCCGGGATCATCGCCGGGGTTCTGGTGTTGTTCGTCGCGCTCCCTACCGCGAACCTGCTGGCCCGGGTGGCGGAACCGGACCAGGACGGCCAACTCCGGCCGGTGTTCGAGAAGCTCCGGAAGCGCCAGGCCGTGGTGTCCTCGGTGGCCGGAGCGCTTGCGGTCCTCGCGTTGGTGGCGGCGAGACTGTTGTGACCATGGAGAAGGGGACGGGGAAGAGGGCTGGGGGGCGTCTCGTCGCGCGCTGCAGTTTCGCGCGCGCGGCAGACGAAAAACGTTTCATGGCGCGCGCTCCACTGACGCGCGCTCTGAGACGCCCCCCAGCCCTCTTCCCCGGCCTGCCTTCCCGGTTCTGCACGCAGTCTGCACTGGGCACACCGGACACTCCGGCTTTCTCGCTTCACATATCGTCGCTCCTAGATCCATCAGCGCCTGATTGAACTGCCACGCAGCTTTGCCCCGGCGCGGGAGGATGGCGCTGGCGAGTTCCCGCAGCATTCGGTCCCCGCGCATCCCGTTCCCGAGGCGGGGGCGGAACGCGCGGCGCAACACGCGGGCCACGTTGGTATCCACCGGGGCCGCCCGCCGCTCGTAGGCGAAGGTCGCCACTGCGGCGGCGGTGTAGGGGCCCACCCCGGGCAGGGTGCGCAGGACCTCGGGCCGGTCGGGGACCCGGCCATCGTGGTGCTTGACTACCGCTTGAGCGAGCCGGTGCAGGTTGTCGGCACGACGGTAGTAGCCGAGGCCGTCCCAGGCTTCCCGGACGTGGCCGGGCGCAGCGTTGGCGAGGTCGCGCACCGTTGGGTACCGTTTGAGGAAGCGCGGATAGTATTCGGCGACCCGGGCGACCTGGGTTTGCTGGAGCATGAACTCGGAGACCAGGACCTGGTAGGGATCGCGGGTGGCGCGCCAGGGCAGCTGGCGCCCCGCGCGGCGGAACCACCTCAACAGCCGTCGTTTGAAGGAGAGGGCGTTGGAGGGGGCACGCATGGGTGACAAAGATATGCGATATCCGGTGTCCGATATCCGATGTCCGAAAACTGGCGAACGGCCAGAAGCCCTCGGACCTGGGACCTCGGACCCGGGATATCGCACTCGGAGCCGGGCATGAGCAACGCCACCGTCACCCTCGACATCCGCCGACTGGTCGGCCGCTTCAGTCTCCGGGCCGCGAGTCACGCGGGCCGGCTGTCGTACCTGATCTTCGAAATGGTGCGCGGCCTGTCCGAGTGGCGGGTGTGGCTCCCGCGGACGTTCGAGCAGGCGCAGAACATCGGGTATGGGTCGCTGTTCATCGTGGCGCTCACGGCGGGGTTCGCCGGCGCGGTGACGTCGCTCCAGGCGGGCTACCAGTTCACCGGCGGCATCCCGGCGTACTTCTACGGCGGCGTGATCGTGGAGTCCATCATTCTGGAATTGGCCCCGGTCTTGACGGCCATGGTGCTGGCGGGGCGAATCGGAGCCAGGTTCGCTGCCGAGCTCGGATCCATGCGCGTCACCGAGCAGGTGGACGCCCTGGAATCGCTGGGTCGCTCCTCGGTGTCGCACCTGGTGTTGCCGAGGGTGATCGCCGGCACGCTGATGTTGCCCATCCTGGTGGTGTTCGCGGACGTGGTGGGCATTGCCTCCGGGTGGTTCGCGGCCAAGGGTGCCCTGGAGATGACCAATGCCGATTTCGTGTACGGGGCGCAGTACTTCTTCCGGCCCTGGGACCTGTGGTACTCGATGATCAAGGCGCTGTGCTTCGGCCTGGCCATCACGGTGGTCCCGTGCTACATGGGCTTCAGCACCAAGCAGGGCGCGGAGGGGGTCGGTCGCTCCACCACCACGGCGGTGGTGAGCGCGTCCGTGTTGATTCTGTTCCTGGACGCCACCCTGGCCAAGTTGCTGCTGACCAGATCATGATCGAGCTGCGTAACGTCTCCAAGCGGTTCGCTGACCTGGTGGTGCTGGACGGGGTCGACTTCTCGGTGCGCAAGGGCGAGACGGTGGCGCTCCTGGGACCGTCGGGCGTGGGCAAGAGCGTCCTGCTCAAGCACATCAACGGCCTGATCCACCCGGACAAGGGGGAGGTATGGGTGGACGGCCAGAACCTGACTCGGCTCAAGCGGAAGGAGCTGGCGCGGTTGCGCAGCCGGATCGGTTACGTGTTCCAGTACGGGGCGCTGTTCGACTCGATGACCGTGGAGGATAACATCAAGCTCGGGATCACCGACGAAGCCAGCGCGGCGGACGAGACCTACAGCCGGAAGCGGGCGCTGCAATGCCTGGAGCTGGTCAACCTCGATCCCGTCGTGGCGGAGAAATACCCGGCCGAGTTGTCGGGCGGGATGAAGAAGCGGGTGGGGATCGCGCGCGCCATCGCCGGCCAGCCGACCTACCTCTTGTGGGACGAGCCGACCTCGGGCCTGGACCCGGTGAACGCCGACATCATCGACTCGTTGGTGGAGAAGCTGGACGACGAGTTAGGGGTGACCAGTGTGGTGGTCACGCACGACGTGCGCGGTGCGTTCCGGGTGGCCGACCGGATCGCCATGCTGATGGACGGGCGGATCCGGGCCATGGGCAGCCCGGCCGAGCTCCGGGCCAGTACCGACGCTGCGGTGCAGGAATTCCTGGAGCGCGACCTCACTATCCCCGTACACCACTGAGCGGACCATGGATCTCGCATACAAGCAGGAGCTCAGGGTCGGTCTGCTGGTCATCGTGGCGGTGGCGGTATTCGCGCTCGGGCTGCTGTGGCTGTCGGGACGGACCATCGGCCCGGCCAGCACCGTGATCGTGCCGGTGCGATTCACCAACGTGAGCGGGCTCCGGCCGGGCGACCCGGTCCAGACCTCGGGCGTCAAAGTGGGGCGGGTGGCCAACGTGGTGCTCCAGAGTGTGGGCGATGTCATGGTCTATCTGGAGGTGAGCCGGGCGCAGCGTCCCCACGTGGACGCGCAGGCGCTGGTGGCCTCGGCCGACTTCTTCGGCGCCAAGTACGTGGATTACGTACCGGGCAACTCGCCGGAGATGCTTCGGCCGGCCCAAGTCATCACCGGTACACGCGAGGTGGCGGTGACCGAGGCCGCCGCCAACCTCACCACCCGGGCGAGTGACGCGCTGGCCGGCGTGCAAACCCTGCTGTCCCAGCGGACGGCAGAAGACATTCACCGGACGCTGGTGGCGGTGGAGCGCGCGCTGAACGTCATCTCCGACATCGGCGAGGGCC
This sequence comes from Gemmatimonadota bacterium, assembly GCA_016180765.1. Classification (GTDB taxonomy): domain Bacteria; phylum Gemmatimonadota; class Gemmatimonadetes; order Gemmatimonadales; family GWC2-71-9; genus JACPAP01. Next base: position 502 of record JACPAP010000264.1, on the reverse strand, counting down.
CCACGATCAACCAGACGCAGCAAACCCTGGTTTCGGTGCAGCGGCTCGCGGTGCGGCTCGATTCCACCTTCGCCAAGCCGGACCTCGGGAAGTCGCTGGACCAGATGGACGAGGTGGCACAGAGTCTCAAAGAGATGGCGGACGGCCTGTCGTCGGCCACCAACGCCCTGGGCTCCATTCTCGCCAAGATCGACAAGGGCGAAGGCATGATCGGGAGGGCGGTGAACGACAGCACGCTGCACGGGGACCTGCATGAAGTCCTGATTTCCTTGCGCAAGCTGCTGGACGACGTCCGAGACCGGCCTGGACGGTACGTCAACGTCAAAGTGTTCTGAGTGAGACGTGAGAAGTGAGACGTGAGAGGGATGTCGCACGTCTTACTTCTCACTTCTCACGTCTTACATTCCCTCCCATGCTCAGTGTGACGTTCTTGGGCACTAGCGCCGCTCGGCCCACCGTCGAGCGCAACGTCTCCGCCACGGCCATCGTGCGCGAGGGAGAG
>JACPAP010000263.1:13496-17791 GCA_016180765.1 Gemmatimonadota bacterium | reverse complement strand
CCCAGAGCGGTCATGGCGGCAGTCCATTGGTCCGACAGCAGCCAGCCGTTCACTACGAAGTCGAACACGTTCAGCACCACCCCCGCCAGTAAGCCCCCCGCAATCACGCGACCCCAGTTGATCTTGCCCATGTGGCACCTCGCCTTTGGGAAGGGGATATGGAGACGCCCTACGGTAGGGATGCCGGGTCAGCAGGGCAAGAGCGGCGGAGGGGAAGAAGCGGTGATGGGTAACAGGGGGTCTGGCGCTCCGGACCCCACCCCATTACTTTCACCCCAGCGTTAGGACACGCCGGGGTTTGGGCGTGGAGAGCACCAGCGAACACGTTAAGCGGGGACCTGGGCACACGCGCGGGTTCCCGCTTTGTTGGTTAAGGCGTTCCGCCGTCTCTCGGTTGCCGGACTTCGCCGGCTGGGGGCGGCAGCCCGACGCGGGGGCTTCAAGTCCGCGGAACAGATGGGCGTTGGGTAAGTACGGCGTGATGCCGGACTCCCACGAACATCAGCACAGTGAAAGGGAGTACGGCACATGCGTACGACCGGCAAGGTGAAGTGGTTCAACGAGAGCAAGGGCTTCGGCTTCATCACCCGTGATGACGGCCAGAAGGACTGCTTCGTTCACTACTCGGCCATTCAGGGCAACGGTTTCAAGACCCTGAAGGAAGGCGACAAGGTCGAGTTCGACGTGGTGCAGGGCCAGAAGGGCCCGGCGGCGAACAACGTGACGGTGATGGGCGCGTAAGCGTCGCTGAACCCCCAGCCGGAAGCGGGGCCGTCTCGGGCAACTGGGGCGGCCCCGCGGGCGTTCCCCCTTACGCTTTGCAGTTCCCGCCTTACGATTGGCAGCGTCCTCACACACCCCGAGACCCGGAAATGCCCACGAACGCTTCCCTAACCATTCGCAGGCTCGTCACGTTCTCCGGTGTGATGGCGTCGCTGGTGCCGGTCTGGTCGGCCACCGCTCAGCAGCGGGGGCGCCAACCTCAGCCGGCCGCGGCACCCACGCCGGCCATCCCCCCGAGCTGGTATGCGCAACTCAAGTATCGGTACATCGGCCCAGAGGGCAATCGCGTTTCCTCGGTGGCCGGCGTTGCAGCCGATCGGATGACCTACTACGCCGGTGCGGCATCCGGCGGGATCTTCAAGTCCACCGACGGCGGGATTCACTGGACCCCGATCTTCGACGACCAGCCGGTGTCCTCCATCGGCGCCCTCGCGGTGGCCCCGTCAGACCCCAACGTGGTGTGGGCCGGCACTGGGGAGCCGTTCATCCGCAGCAACATTTCGGTCGGGTGGGGCGTGTTCAAATCCACCGACGCGGGGAAAACGTGGATCAAGATGGGACTGGACCACACCGGCCGCGTGGCGCGGATCGCCATCGATCCCGGGAACCCCGAGGTCGTCTACCTGTGCGCCGAGGGCCACAACTACGGCCCTCAGCCGGACCGGGGCGTGTTCCGCACGGCGGACGGCGGGAAGGCCTGGGAGAAGGTCCTGTTCGTAGACGAGAACACAGGGTGCTCCGACCTGGTGATGGACCCGGACAATCCCCGCATCCTGTTCGCCGGGACCTGGCAAGTCGAGATCCACACCTGGGGTCGCGAGTCCGGCGGGCCGGGCTCCGGCGTGTATCGCTCGGCCGATGGCGGAGCCACCTGGAAGGCGCTGGAGGGCAACGGCCTGCCCAAGAAACCCTGGGGCAAGGTCGCGGTCGCGATGTCGAAAGCCAATTCGAGCCGCGTGTACGCCCTGATCGAGGTAGGCGACGGCGTTCCATGGCGCGGCCAGGAAACGCAGCACGGGCGGCTGTGGCGGTCCGACGACGGGGGGAGCAACTGGACGATGATGACCGCAGACCGGCAGGTGGCGGGCCGGACCCATTACTACAACCGCATGGCCGTGCTGCCGGACGACCCCGACGAGGCCTAGGACCACCACGATATCTGGGTTGACCCCACCAACGGTGACCGCATGATCGTGAGCCACGACGGCGGCGTCTCGATCACCGAGAACCGCGGCCGCTCGTGGAGCATGGTGCAGCTCCCCATCGCCCAGATGTACCACGTCATGGTGGATAACCGAATTCCCTACTACGTCTACGGTAACCGGCAGGACGGGCCCTCCACCCGCGGCCCGAGCAACAGCAAGCTGAGCAGCTTCTTTGGCACCGACATCCCCTCCATCCCGCGCGGGGAATGGCGTCCGGTGAGCGGCGGTGAGAGCGGCTGGGCGACGCCGGATCTGGTGGACACCAACATCGTGTGGTCCAGCGCGTCGGGGTTCGGCTCGGGTGCCGGGATCGTGCAGCGCTACGACCTCCGTACCAACACCGCCCAGAACGTGGAGGTGTGGCCGCAGGCGCCGTTCGGCTCCCCGGCTGCGGACCTCAAGTACCGCTTCGTGTGGACCTTCCCGCTCACCATCTCGCCGCACGACCACACCAAGGTGTACGTCGGCTCGCAGTACGTGCATCAGACGACCGACGGTGGGAACACCTGGAGGGAGATCTCCCCCGACCTCACCCGGAACGACAAGAGCCGGCAACAGATTTCCGGCGGGCTCACGCCGGACAACATCGGCGTGGAGTACGCCGGCGTGGTCTTCGCCATCGCCGAATCACGACTGAAGCCGGGCCTGATCTGGGCCGGGACCAACGACGGTCTGGTGCATGTGACCCAGGATGGGGGCGGGCGCTGGGCCAACGTCACGGCCAGCATCCTGGGTCTGCCCGCGTGGATGACGGTGAGCAGCATCGAGCCGTCGCGGTTCGACACCGCAACCGCTTATGTGGCGGTGGACGGGCACCAGGTGAACAACCGAGACCCCTGGATCTTCAAGACCACGGACTACGGCCGGACCTGGAGACCCATCGTCAACGGCATTCCCAAGAGTCCCTTGAGTTACGTCCACGTGGTCAAGGAGGACCCGGTGCGACGCGGCCTGTTGTACGCCGGCACCGAGAACGGGGTGTACGTGTCGTTCAACGACGGCGAACTGTGGCAGCCGTTGCAGAACAACCTGCCGCCCGCGCCGGTCTACTGGCTGGTGATCCAGGAGCACTTCGACGACCTGGTGGTCGCGACCTACGGGCGAGGCTTCTGGATCCTGGACGACATCTCGCCGCTCCGGCGCCTCACGCCGCAGGTCACGGCGCGGGACGCGGACCTCCTGCCGCCCAGGCCGGCCTACCGGTTCCGCGGGGGCGAGCCGCCGTTCGCGCCCTACTACGATCCGGTCGCCGGCTTCAATCCGCCCTACGGCGCGGACCTCCACTACTGGCTCAAGACGGCCGGGCAAGACACGACGAAAGACAGCGTGACCATCACCATCACCAGCGCCGGCGGCAGAACCGTCCGCACCATGAAAGGCCCCATGAGGGCGGGCCTCAACCGTGTGTGGTGGGACCTGAATTCCGATCAAACCAAGGAAGCGCGGCTCAGGACCAGTCCGCGCTACGCCGGCTACATCAAGGTCGCGCCGGAGGGTATACCCGCGCCCGGCGTTTGGCGCTGGTCGGTGCTCGCGCCGCCCGGCGAGTACACGGTGAAGCTCAAGGCGAGAGACCAGGAATACACCCAGCGGCTCACCGTGCGGAAGGATCCGGGCTCCGGTGGCAGCGAGCAGGGTATCGAGGCCCAGATGGCGCTGGCCGAGGACCTGTACAGCGACATCAACGGTGCGGTGGAGGCGATCAACACGGCCGAGCTGACTCGCGGGCAGCTGGCGACGCTCAAAGCATTTCTGGCTGGCGACAGCGCCACCGCCGATGTGCGCGCGCAGGCCGACTCGCTGGACCAGAAACTGCTCGCCGTGGAGGAGAACCTGTTCCAGACCCGGGTGACCGGCCGCGGCCAGGACCTCCTCCGTTGGCCCATGAAGTTGGCCGAGCAGCTCTTGTACCTGGCCGGCCAGGTTACCAGCTCCGACTTCGCCCCCACCACGCCGCAGCGCGAGGTGCACCAGCTGCTGCACGATCAACTGGCCGCCTATCGCGGGCAGCTGGATCAGGTGGTGAGTCGGGACCTGGTGGCGTTCAACGGGCTGCTGCAGCAGCGGAGCCTGCAGGGGATCGTGGTCCGGCCGTGATCGCTCCGCTGTGCCTAGGCCACGGGGCTGCGCCGTCTCGGCCAACCGGCGCGGCCGTTGCCCCGCGGCCTATAGAGCCACTCGGCGGCCCTCACGCTGGTCTCGTTCGCGATACCATTCGGCAATCGCGCCAAAGCCTTCCTGGAGTCCAACCCGGGGAGCGTAGCCGAACGTCCGTTCGGCCTTGGTGTGGGGGTAGAAGGCGGGCCG
>JACPAP010000263.1:0-13486 GCA_016180765.1 Gemmatimonadota bacterium | reverse complement strand
TGAGCGACATGGACATGCACTTGCCCGTGGCGAGACGATAGCCGTGCTCGATGGCCGCCCGCAGCAGGTAGTCCGCGGCGGCCGGCAGGCGGCGAGCCCTTCGGCCCACGACCTCGCCGACCAGCGCAATAAAGTCGCGGAGACGGACTACCTGGTGGCCGATATGGAACGTCTGGTTGACCGCCGCCGAGGATAGGGCGGCCTCCTGGAGCGCCACCAGCAGATCATCTAGGTAGACCACGTCGATGGGCACGTCGCCAATGGCCACCGGCACGCGGCGGAGCAGCCGTTCCAACTGCAGGAACCACGGTCCCGACCGCGGGCCGTACACGTTCGTCGGCCGGACGATCGTATACCCCAGCCCATCCCGCGCCGCGAGGCCGCGGACCCGCAGCTCGCCCTGGTACTTGGTGAAACTGTAGGCGTTCAACCGCCCGAGGTTGGCCGGCTCCAGGTCCTCGGTAATGGTGGGACCCGCGCGCCGGGTGGCGGCGTACACCGAGATGGAGCTGACGTAGATGAATCGCGCCACGCCATTGGCGAGCGCCGCGCGTGCCAAGCGCTCGGTGCCGGCGACGTTCACCCGCTGGCTCGCCGCCAGATCGTCCTGGGCCATCCGCGCCGCACAATGGGATACTACGTCGGCGTCCCGGACCAGCGCGGCCAGCGCCTTCTGGTCATCCAGGTCGCCGTAGACGACTCGGCATCCCTCGCGCTCCCAGAACTCGCTCCCCGGATCCCGGCGCCGGTAGAGAGCCGCCAGCGACCAGCGGGGCGCCAGATGCCGCAGTAAGGCCGCGCCGATGAAACCACTCGCGCCCGTCACCGCCGCCCGCATACGCTCGCGCCGGCCGATCTAGCGATGCTGGAGGACCGGCCCGCGCCCTGCCGGCCGCGACACCAGCCCGCACCGTTCGGTGAAGTCGTTGGCAAACACGCCCCCCGGGTCGAGTTGCGCGCATGCCTCCACGAACCCATCCCACCTCGGGTATTGGCGCCGCAGATGGGCGGCCGAGAGTGCCAGGTGCTTCCCCCAATGGCAGCGCGCGCCCAGCCTCTCGAACAGCTCGCGCAGCGGCCCCACGAAGGGAGGGCGGTCATAGAAGAACATGTCCAGCCAGAAACACTCCCGCTGGTGGCACGGGCTCAGAGAGAAATCGTCCGGCGCCGTGGCCCGTAAGCCGATGGCATTGGCGAGGCTGCGGGGATGCCGCCGAAGCAGCGCATCGAGCTCCATCACCGTCCCCGTGGCTCGCTCAGCCGGTACCGCGAATTCCGTCGCCCTCACCGTCCTCGCGACCTGCCACACTGCGTTCGCCAGGCCTGGTGCGATGGCCAGCGGCGTCAGGATATCCCCACTGGCGCCTATGGCAAGCCGTCGGAAGCGGCCATCGCTGACCAGACGCTTGATGTTCCAATACCGCGCCAGCGCGGTAAGCAGCAACGTCATGAAGCTGAAGCGTTCACCGCGCCGCGCGGATCCCCCGGCGGCCGCAGTCCGGTTTGCCGAATAGGTGATCACGGAGTCCGCGGCCGGGAGCCAGATGGCGCTGTAGAACTCATTTTCCCGGTTCTGCCGCTCGTACTCCGACAGATACCGTTCGAAGGAGACCACTTTGGTCTCGAGCGCCAAGCGAAACTGCTCGACGCATTCGAAGGTGACTGTAGAGACCACTCCCAGGGCGCCCAAGGAGACGCCGACATGGGGGAACCAGGGGTCGCCTTTTTCCAACTCGCGCGCCTGGCCGTCGCCAGCCACGAGACGCAGGCGGCGCAGGGAAGTCGACAAGATGCCGTGTCGGCTTGACCCCCCGTGCGTGCCGGTGAGCAGCGCTCCCGCGACGGTGGCCTGTTTCCACTCGCCCATGGTCGGGAGGGCTAAGCCCCGGCGCTCCAGGGCCGCGTTCAGATCGCCGCAGGTCATGCCGGCTTGGACCGTGACCAGGTTTTCCTCTACGGACAGCAGCCGGCAGTACCGTTCGAGGTGAAGTGCGACGCCGGAGGTTCGATGGCTGCCGTTCTTGGAGCCGCGGGCCCCGAGGGCCCGGACCCGGCCCTGGTTCGCGCGTGCCGCTTCTACCGCCCGAACGATGTCAGCCTCCGAAACGACCGGAACGTGTCTAGTCGGCCGCTCCATCGGGGGCGTGGAGACTGGGAGCCACGGAACCGGGGCCCCGCAGACGGTCAGGGCGGTCAAGCGGTCGCCTGGTTCGGGCGCCGTCTCCCGCGTACGCAGCGTCAATCCCGGGGGGAATCGCGTGGCCCAGGTGGCTCAGCGCCAGCGCGAACAGGTCCACCGTCCGCAGCGGACCCCGAACGGGACGATTGAGAGCGACCAGGCACCTCATGTGATCGTGCACCAGACTCCCATGCCCCGACCGATGTGGCGGAATCTCCCACGCCGATCGCAAATCGGTGTGCAACGCCGCAGCCACGATGAGGTCTCCGGCACGTGGGGATCGGAATAGTTGAAGCAACTGGGTCGGGGCGTCCGGGAAGGGGCCGTCGAGGCTGGCCGTCAACCACTCCCCGCTGGCGCGCGTGGCCCGCAGGTCGCCCAACTTCAGGACGTCCGCGGTTTCGGGATGGTACGAGATACGGCCATCACCGTCGGGCGAGAGGCGGGCTCGACCCGCGCTGGAGTGAACCACGATGTCCCTCCCATCCGTCCCAGCGACGAACGCGATACCGTCGAGCGCGGCGAGGTACGATACCAGGTCCCGGGGAATGCCGGCGACCTCGCCGGACTCGATGGCCGGGACCGACCACCTCTGAGACCGCTTGACGCCGGGCCGGAGATAGAGCTGAGCCGACGCGTTGCCCGACACCATGACGGCCACATCGGGATCCCGCCGCCACAGAATCGGGTGCCGGAGGGCCGGGAGGCCGCGCCGCTCCAGGGCTAGCGCGACGTCGGTATGCCGGTCGACGCGGGCCATACCGTGATCGCTCACGATCGCAACCAACCGATCCCCCTCGAATCCACCCCGTGCGGCGTAACGTCCGAGCGCGCGGTCGAAGTGGCGATAGACCTCCAGTACGCGCGGGTGCCAGGGGTCGAAGAAATGGGTGAGTCCGTCAACCCCCGGAAACACGGCAAACACCAGGCGATGACGCCCCCGCGCGATCCGCGCGAGCTGGCGGCCGACCGCTTGGTCCAACACCAGATACCATCCCGTGTAATGAGCCTGCCAGCCCAGGCCGGCGCGAACCAGGCTCATTCGGGTCCCGCCAGGGGTAAGCCGCCGCCAAAAGGGAGTACACAGGCCCACGCTGTCCGGTTCGATGTCGAACAGGCTCAGCACGGTGTCTGGCACGTCGGTGTTCAACCGCTTGCCTTGGTACCCGCAGTAGCTCCGTACATGCTCGCGGTCCGTCCACCAGGCGCCACCGTATTGCGCCGGATCGAGCCACCGAATGCCGGGAACGTTGCAGGTTCCGGGATAACAGCCGGTCAGGAACGGTAGGTAGGCGACGCCGGTGGTGGATGGGAGCACCGTGGTCGCGGGCGCTACCCCACCCGGCTCCAGTACCCAGCGGCTGGTGTTGGGCAGGTCGCCGGCAGCGGCGAGGTGTTGAAAGACGTCCGGTCGCGCCCCGTCCAAGATGATCAACGTGACCCCTTGGTCCGAGGCCGCGGCCACCCGCGCCGGGCGATCTCCGCGGAGTGCTCCCGACCTCGCCTCCCCCGCCGCGGCGGCCTCGTCCTGGAGCCGCTGGCCGCGGGCGAGCCGAAGGGCGATCGCGACCGCCGCGCTTCCCACCACCACGGCCAGGAGGATGACGACCGGGATCTGAAGGAGCGCGCCGAACCAGGCGTAGAACAGGAACCGCGGAAACCGCCCCAGCGCCGTTGCGCTCAGGAAACGGGAAAGAGGGTACCGGCCCAGGATGGCCAGGCAGCGTGCGGTCCAGAACGGCATCGGGGTGAACGCGAATACGATGATCGTGAGGAAAGGGGCCCGGTCGAAGTACCCGACGCTGGCTCGGACCCAATGCCGTCCGCGCAGCGACTCGAGCCTCTTCCGGCTCAGCAGCCACGCGTACGCGTGCCAGTTCAGGTACTCCATATACATGTACCCCGCGAGCGCGACGGTCGCCACCCAGATGGGCCGTTCCCACTTGGCGGCTTCCATGATCAGCGGCTCGAACAGTGCCGGGATGACGGGACTGAGGGGGCTGTTCGCTGGCAGCGAGAGGACCGCGAACCACACCAGCGGCACCGAGTGCGGAAAGAGCAGCACCAAAGGGATGCCCGTGAGCGCCACCATCCCGGTGGCGCGGATCAGGAGATCCCACCGGTGGTCCCCCCGCGGTGTCGTGACGACCTGCAGCATCCGGCGCAACCCGCGACTGCCGGCGTCAGAAGTTCGGCTACCTGGCGGCATGCTTCAACTCCTGACTCGGCAGGGGATAGATCAAGAACGCTTGGTCCGCAACAGATACCACGCCGCGCCAGCGAGCATGCGAAGCGATACGTTCCGGAGGGCCGGACAGGCTCCGCGGGGCGGCGTGAACATAGGGCGTCCGGTTGCGATCCCGCAAGGACGACGGCATGACGCGCCGGTGCCGAAGTGTGGAGGCCGCAGTAGCGGGCTTCTGCGCCGCGCTGCAACTTAGGACCCCAGCGATGAACCGCCACACCGCCGATCGGTTGGCCACACAGGAGCTCGGGACTATGCGTACGGTCACCACGGTCACCCTCGCTGTCGTTCTGGCCCTTCCTCTCACCGCAGAGGCGCAGCGCCGCCAGCAGCAACCCGCGCAACCGCCGCAACCCCAGCTGGATCCATCCCGGTACGGCCAGCTGCGCTACCGCCACATCGGGCCGGTGGGCAACCGGATCACGTCGGTCTACGGCATCCCCGGCGATCCCAACACCTACTACGTGGGCGCGGCGTCTGGAGGCGTCTGGAAGACGACCGACGCGGGCCTCAACTGGGATCCGGTGTTCGACGCCCAGACGGCGCAGTCGGTGGGGCACCTCGCCCTCGCCCCGTCCAATCCCAACATCGTCTGGGTTGGGACCGGCGAAGCGCACACGCGGAGCCACATCTCGCTGGGCAACGGGATCTACCAATCGCTCGATGGGGGCAAGACGTGGACCCACATGGGCCTGGAGACCACCGGCCGCATCGCCCGAGTGGTGATCCACCCCCAGAATCCGGACATCGTGTTCGCGTGCTCCCAGGGGCACAGCTACGGCCCGCAGCCCGAGCGCGGCGTGTATCGCACCTCCGATGGCGGCCGCAGCTGGAGCCCGGTGCTGCACGTGGACCCGAACACCGGATGCTCGGACCTCGCTATGGACCCCACCAACCCCAACATTCTGATCGCGGGGTTCTGGCAGATCGAGATCCGCACCTGGGGCCGGGAGTCCGGCGGGCCGGGCTCCGGGATCTTCAAGTCCACCGACGGGGGCACCACGTGGCGGCGGCTGCGAGGGAACGGCTTGCCGGCCCGGGACCACGGCAAGGTGGCGCTGGCGATCACCCGGAGCAATCCGAACCATGTGTACGCCCTGATCGAGACCGGCGACGGCGTGCCGTGGCACGGGCGGCCCACTGACAGCGGAGAGCTGTGGACCTCGATGGACGGCGGCGAGCGGTGGACCCTCACCAGCCACGATCGCCAGTTGGCGGGCCGGACCCAGTACTACTCGCGGGTGGTGGTCCAGCCGGACGACGAGAACGAGGCGTATTTCCTCTCGGCCGCGTTCACCCGGAGCCTCGACGGCGGCGTCACGACCGTGGCCGGCGGCTTCGCCAGCTCGCCCGGCGGCGACAACCACGACCTGTGGATCGACCCCCTGAACCCGGATCGCATGATCGTGGGCAACGACGGGGGCGTGTCGATCTCGACGACGCGCGGCCGCTCGTGGTACCGCCTGCAGCTGCCCGTGGCCCAGATGTACCACGCCACGGTGGACACCAGGATTCCGTATTTCGTCTACGGCAACCGGCAGGACGGGCCCTCGTACCGCGTGCCCAGTAACAGCCGGACCGGCGGCTTCGGGGGCGGTGGTGGCGGCGGTGGCAGCACCATCCCGCGCTCCGAATGGTTCTCCGTGGCCGGCGGCGAGAGCGGCTGGGCCACGCCCGACCCAGAAGATCCGGACATCGTGTGGTCCAGCGCCTCGGGCTCTGGCTCCTTGGGCGGGATCGTCACTCGAATGGACCTGCGCACGCGCCAGGCGCACCACGTGGAGATCTGGCCGGTGAGCACGGGCGGCTGGCCCCCCGCCGAGCTCAAGTATCGGTTTGTCTGGGACGCCCCGCTCACGATCTCTCCGCACGACCACAACCAGGTCTACGTGGGCAGCCAGTACGTGCACGCGACCACGGACGGCGGGAAGAGCTGGCGGGAGATCAGCCCCGATCTCACGCTCAACGACAAGAGCAAACAGCAGATCTCGGGCGGCCTCACGCCCGATAACATTGGCGTGGAGTACTTCAACGTGGTGTACGCGATCGCCGAGTCGCGCCTGAAGCCGGGGTTGATCTGGGCGGGGACCAACGACGGCCTGGTGCACCTGACCCGTGACGGCGGCCAGCACTGGACCAACGTGACGGCCAATATCCCCAGCCTGCCGCCGTTCGGCACGGTCTGGAGCATCCAGCCCTCGCGCTACGACACCGGAACGGCCTACATCGCGGTGGACTTTCATCAGGTGAACGGGCGGGATCCGCATCTCTACAAGACCACCGACTACGGGCGCACCTGGCGGATGATCGTGAACGGCATTCCCAGGAGTCCCTTGAGCTATACCCACGCCATTCTCGAGGATCCGGTTCGCCGCGGGCTGCTGTACGCGGGCACCGAGAACGCGCTGTACGTCTCGTTCAACGACGGCGAGCTGTGGCAGCCGTTGCAGACCAATCTGCCGCACGCGCCGGTTTACCGGCTGGTGATTCAGGAGCACTTCAATGACCTGGTGGTCTCGACCTACGGGCGAGGCTTCTGGATCCTGGACGATCTCTCAGCCTTGCAGCAGCTGACGCCGGAGGTGGCGGCGGCGGACGCTCATCTTTTCCGGCCTCGCGCCGCTTATCGGTTCCGCAACATCCCGGGGCAGGCTTCCACGTCCAACGACCCCACCGTGGGCGAGAACCCGCCGTACGGGGCGGCGATCAACTACTGGCTGAAATTAGTGCCGGCGGGCGAGGTGACCGTCAGCATTCAGCAGTCAGACGGACGAACCGTGCGCACGCTTCGCGGGACTAAGAACGTTGGCGTGAATCGGATCTATTGGGACCTCCGGAACGAGCCCACCAAGGAGAGTCGGATGCGGGTGAAGCCGCTCTACGCGGATTGGGTCGAGGTGCCGTCGGAGGGGCGCGCGGCGCCAGGGCTGGGCCGCTTCTCGGTGCTGATGCCTCCCGGATGGTACACGGTGAAGCTCAGCGTGGGCGGGCGGGAGTACACGCAGCCGCTCGAGGTGCGCAAGGATCCCAACTCCGGCGGGAGCCCCGAGGAGATCCAGACCCAGATCGCCCGGCTGTTCGATCTCCAGGCGGACATGAACGCCGCGGTGGACCTGTACAATCAGGTCGAGCTGATCCGGGCCCAGGTCCAGCAGCTGAACCGGACGCTGGCCGCCGACGGCGACAACGCCGACGTCCGGGCGGCCGCGGACTCGCTGGAGCAGAAGTTGATCGGGTTCGAGGAGAACCTGCATCAGCTGCGGCTGACCGGCCGGGGCCAGGATGGTGTTCGCTGGCCGATCAAGCTCGCCGGCAGGGTCGCCTATCTGGCCAACGGGATGGCCTCGTCGGACTTTGCGCCGACCACCCAACAGGTCCAGGTCCACGAGCTGTTCAAGGGCGAGATTCGAACCCTGCAGGGGCAGTTGGGTCAGTTGATCGGGCGGGACCTGGCGCAGTTCAACGAGCGGCTGCGGCAGCGGAACATTCCCAATATCGTCGCCGGGCCGGTGCAGGCGAGGATGGTGCCCTAGGCGACGTCAGGCGTATCGAACGATAGTCGTTATAACGATAGTCTCAAGCGGATCATGGGTTCCGAACCGGGGTTCCGGCGCCATGTTTTGGGCACCCGAGCCGCCACGGTGGCCTCGTGACTGCTGACCCGGCGCCTCGCGCCGTCCCGCTCCGGGCCCTGGTTCTCTCCATCGCCGCGCTGAGCGTGCCGGTGCTGGGCGTCTTCGGGTTCCCCGCCTGGCTGCAGGAAGAGCAGGGGATGCTCATATGGATGACGTCCCTGGTGCCCGCCTTTCTGCTGGCCTACTACCGGGGGCTTCGCGGCGTGGCGTTGGCCCTCGCCGCCGGCATGGCGGTGCTGTCACTCACCCAGGTCTCGGTGCTCGCCCTGGGCGTGAGCGGGCCGGACTGGAAGCTCCTCCTCACCTTCGTGACGGCGTACGTGGCGATCTGCCTCGCCCTGGGGGTGGTGGCGGAGCTGTTGCATCGCGAGCGGCGCGCGGCGGAATCGTTGGCGCTGATCGACGGGCTGACCGGTCTCCCGAACCGGCGGCACGCGGACATGGCGCTGGACGCGCAATTCGCCGCCGCGGTGCGCGGCCGCCGGCTGGTGGTGGTGGTGTTCGACCTGGACCGGTTCAAGCGTATCAACGATCAGCACGGGCACGACGCGGGGGACGCGGCGCTGCGCGGGTTCGCGGAGGTGCTGCGGCGGAACACGCGGCGCATGGACTTGACGGCGCGATTCGGCGGGGAGGAGTTCATCTCCATCCTGGGCGACTGCGAGCTGAGCGAGGCCCTGCGCTTCGCGGAGCGGGTACGGGATGAGACCCGCAGGGTGACCACGCCCGCCGGCGCCCTGACGGTCAGCGCCGGCGTGGCCAGGTTCGACCAGGGGATGGGGACCCATGAAGTGCTGGTGGCGGCCGCGGACCGGGCGTTGTACGCCGCCAAAGAGGGCGGCCGCGACCGCACCGTGGTGGCGGAGCAGCACGCGGGCGGCCGGCCCGCGGTCCGCCCCGTCGCCGGGGTGGCCGCCCAGTCGCTCGGCGCTCCGCGTGGATCGGAGTCGGTCATGCTGATCGACGATGACTCGGATGTGCGCCGGTCGCTGGAACGCCTGTTGAAAGTGGCCGGGTATCGGGTCGAGGCCACGGAGGACCCCGACGAGGTGCTGCGCCGGTTTGAAGACGGCGTGCCTCCGGACTTGCTGATCTCGGATATCGTGATGCCGCGCATGAGCGGCCTCACCCTCGCGGACCGGCTACAGCAACGCGCCCCGGGGCTGCGCGTGGTGTATCTCTCCGGCTACGTGCAAGAGGACGTGGCGTGGGCCGGGCTGCCGGGGGCGGTCGTGGGGTTCGTGCCGAAGCCGGTGGAGCTCAAGGACTTCCTCACGACGGTGCGAGACGTGCTCGATCGCCAGGCTGGCTAGTGCCGTTCCAACTTGTTGCGCCTAGGGTTCGCGAGTAAGCGAGCTAATAGGCGGAACAAGTTGGAACGGCACGAGTGGATGGGAGGAGCAGCGCGGCGGCACCGTAGGCGCCGGCCGCCGCAAGGAACAAGGTCTGCGATCCGGCCTCCAGCGCAATCAGGGCCGCGACTGGCGCGGCCGTCACGGACGCGAATCCATTCGCCGCCCAGGCCCATGCGATACGGGCTCCGTCCGTCCCGGCCAGGCGGCGCAAGCCCGTGACGAATGGCAACCCCATCAGGAATGCCAGGGGCGCCAAGGCGGCCAGGGCCACCCCCGCGCGCGCCAGCAGCGGAGTGGCTTGCACGGTGTGGACCGCGTGAAGCAGGAGCGCGGCGAACACGGTCGATAGCGTCGTGAGCAGGACCAGCGGCAGCCAGGGCCGCTCGAGAGCCTGTCGGTCCGACCAGATGCTCCCCAGTCCGGAGCCGACCAGCAGGCCTGCCAATACCAGACCTACCGCGTACACGGGGTGGCCCAACAACAGACTCAACTGCTGAATGACGGCCAGCTCGGCCGCCAAATAGGCGAAACCGATGAGGCCGAAGTAGCACGCCAGCCGAAGGAAACCAGGCCTGCCGCGCGGGGGTACGGCGACCAGAGCCGGAACCACGAGGAGAGCGAACGCGGCGACCAGGCTCTGTGCCAGGGTCGCGAACAGCGCCAGCACGCCCCATTCGGAGAACGGGAGCCAGTCGCCCCGCCCGTGCGCCAGGAACGCGCGCAGCGCCGCTGGTCGGACGAAGTGATGGGGATAGGGACGTGCGTCGGACCTGGGACCGACGTCGAAGGGATAGCGCCGGGCGAAGGTACGGGAGCTGTCTTCGCCGGCAGTTGACTGGCGCGCCGCCAGGAACAGCACCGGCTCATCGAGACGGTGGAACTCCGACGTAGGCCCGGTGACGCCGGGGTACCAGTCCACGTCCATTCGCCGTTGGGTGGTCCACGCGCGGATCGACGCCACTTCACCGGCCGTGAAGCCGTTTGGTTTGGCGAGCACCGTAACGGTCGCCCAGCTGTGGGACACCACCAGCGCTCGGTCCACCGCGTGCCCTTCGCGGCGCAGGGCCTCGGCGACCGCCAGCACGACCCGCACCGGCTCCCTGGGCGGCACCGACAACCACCGCGTGATCGCCAGCACGCCTCCATCGCGCAGGAGTCGTAGATACGCCCGGTAGGCATCGGTCGTGTGGAGGAAGTCTTCGCTCAGCGCGCGCACGCCGGCAATGGTGTTGCCGGGTCCCCCTTCGGGACCGATGGTGACGAGGTCGTACCGGTCCCCGGTGCGGGCCGCGAAGGTCCTCCCGTCCTGGACCATCCAGCGGACGCGGGCGTCGCCGGGCGGCGGGGCCGCGAGCCGGGCGACCTCGGTGAGGAGGTCCACCGCAGTGACCCGCGCGGCGCCATGGCCGGGCGCGTTCGACACCTCCAGCCCGCCGCCTGCGGCGATCACGGCGACCTGCTCTCTCCCGCCCAGCGCGTAGTCCAACGACGAGGGCAGCCAGTTCGCGAACGCCGGGGCGACCCCCCGGCCCCCGGCGACGGTACCGGAGAGCTCGCCGTCGAGAAACAACGCGGTTTGTGGCGGGACCTCTCCCTCGTAGGTCAGCGACAGCCCGGGTGCGAAGCGAAACGCCGGTGCGTTCACCGCCACCACCCAGCCCAGCGGGCTCCAGGACTGGGCCACGCGCCGCGCGCCGGGGTACGCCTCAACTTGCGGCAGGCCCTTGTAGGGCGAGACCTGGAGGCGCGAGACCGGACGGGCGGTGGTTACGGCTGCGGCGGCGAGCGCCGCCCAGGCGAGGACCGGCGCCGGGCGTGGCACGTCGGTACGCAGCAACGCGATGGCGCCCACGGCCGCGATCAGGGCGCTGCCGGAAAGCGCCTGGGGGAGCGGTAGCAGCCATAGCAGGGCGATGCTCAGCAGCGCTCCCACGCCCGCACCGAGGAAGCTGGCGCCGTAGGTGAGACCCGGACGCTGGACCTCCAGAGCCAGCACCAGCAGGATGACCAGGGCGGCGCCGGCGAAGGGCAGGGCCAGGATCGCGTACAGGAGCACGACCAGCGGCCACTGGTGCGGATGGACCGCCAGCTGGGTTGCGTCGAGGGGGATCCGGGTTGCCAGCGCGGGGCTCAGCAGCAGCGCGAACGGCGTGAGCGTGGCCGACCACGCGAGGCGGGCGGTGTTGCGCGCCGCACCAGCCTCCCCAGCCAGCGCCAGGGCCGTGCCGCTCGCCCCGAAACCCAGCATGGCGACCCCGATCGCCATGTACGCGAAGTGATGGAACTGCGCGATGGCAAACAGCCGTACCAGGAGGACTTCGTAGACCAGCGTCGCGGCGGCGACCAGTCCTACGGCGACGGGACGCGCCAGCATCCTGACCGTGTCAACGAAGCCCCGACAGCATCGGGACGAAGCGCACCGGCAGGAGGTTCTCGGTGGTGACGGCGCCCTCGGCGGACTTTTGGACCAGGATCAGGTTCTGCACCCCGTAGACGCTGCCCACCGGAATCACCATCCGGCCGTCGGGCTTCAACTGCGCGATCAGCGCAGGCGGAACGTAGCCGGCGGCCGCGGTCACGATCACCGCGTCGAACGGGGCCGCCTCGGCCCACCCGAAGTGGCCGTCCGCGTGGCGTACCTGTACGCCCGCGTACCCCAAGCGCTGCAAGCGGGCCTCGGCGCTCTCGGCGGGCGCTCGGAAGATCTCGATGGTGTAGACGTCGCACCCTACGCTTGCCAGGACCGCGGCCTGGTACCCCGAGCCGGTTCCGATCTCGAGCACTTTCATGCCGGGCGCGATGCGGAGCATCTCGGTCATATACGCCACGATGTATGGCTGCGAGATCGTCTGGCCGTACCCGATGGGCAGTGGGTGATCGCCGTAGGCGTCGGGCCGGTACTCCTGGGGGACGAATTCGTGGCGGGGGACGCGGCGCAGCGCGTCGAGGGTGAGCGGATCCCGCACTCCGTATGTTTCGATTGCCGATACCATGGCCAGGCGCTCCGTTCGAAACCGGGCCTCGACCCCCGCTTGACCGCGCGTTGCGGGGGAAACCAGCGCCAGCAACCCGCCCCCCAGTCCGACGACCCTCAGCCACATCGCGTATCGCCTCGCTCCGAAAGCAGAGTCCCCCGGCAGGCGGACTACTGGTAGTTTACCCCGGGAACCATGAAAGGCGCCGGCCGGAGAAGTTCAGGATCGCTTCACAGCCCCGGTGCCAGGATCAGCCATCAGCCGGTCCACCGCGGAGTGGTCCATCATGCAGCGCGCATTGATAGTCGGAGCCGCAGGGCGAGACTTTCACAACTTCAACGTTTTCTTTCGGGATGACCCGGCGTACACCGTCGTCGGCTTCACCGCCGGACAGCTCCCCAACATCGCGGGCCGACGCTACCCGGCGGTGCTCGCTGGGGCGCGCTACCCGGACGGCATCCCGATCGATGCCGAGAGCGAGCTATCGCGACTGATTGCCGAGCGCCGGGTGGACGTGGTGGTCTTCAGCTACTCGGACGTCTCCCACGAGCACGTCATGCACCTGGCGTCCCAGGCGCTGGCAGCGGGGGCCGACTATCTCCTGCTGGGGCCGCGGCACACCATGCTCCGGGCGCAGGTTCCGGTGGTGGCGGTGTGCGCGGCGCGCACCGGCTCGGGGAAGAGCCAGACCACGCGGCGGATCGCCGGCATTCTCAAGCAGGCGGGGCTGCGCGCGGTGGTGGTGCGGCATCCCATGCCCTACGGGAATCTGGCCGAACAGGCGGTGCAGCGGTTCGCGTCGGCGGAGGATCTGGAGCGCCAACATGCCACCATCGAGGAGCGCGAAGAATACGAGCCCCTGCTGTCCAGCTGGCACCTGGTCTACGCCGGCGTGGACTATGGCGCGATCCTCCGGGCCGCCGAGCGCGAGGCCGACGTGGTGCTGTGGGACGGAGGGAACAACGACTTCCCCTTCTACCAACCGGACCTCCTGGTGGTGGTCACGGACCCACACCGGGCCGACCACGCCATGCACTACCATCCGGGGGAAGCGGTGGTGCGCATGGCGGACGTGGTGCTGATCAACAAGGTGGATA
>JACPAP010000262.1 GCA_016180765.1 Gemmatimonadota bacterium | reverse complement strand
GAACAGGGCCTGTCCCAGGAGGACCTGTTCCTCTGTGGCCTCCTCCCGCACGGCCGCCTGCACCGCAACAGCGGACCCAGCCCCGCGTATGTACCCGATGATGCCCCGGATCTCCTAGTCGGACAGCGGCTGGTCGGGCATCGGGATCCTGTTGAACTCCTGGAACAGGGCTACTGCGTCCGGATCCCCCGCCGCGACGAGTTCCTGGGAGTGCTGCACGAACCGGATGATCCACGCCTCGCTGCGGCGCTCACTGACGCCCTGGAGGTCCGGCCCCACCAACCGTCCACCGCCAATGGTGTGGCACACGGAGCACAAGGTCTGGAAGTTCTTCTGGCCCTGATCCGTCTGGCGCTGGGTGGTCGACGGGCCAGTCGGGGCCTGTGTGGCGCGGGCTGACGGCGCCGTGACGAGGAGCAAGCCGGCCACACCGAAGATGGAGCCACGCAGCAGTCTCATGGTATTGCTCCTGAGGCGGTGGCGGAGCGGAGCACGTCAGGAGCGGACGTAGCCGCGTAGTCGGCTAAACTGATTCCCTCCAGGCGCAGCGTGAGTTGTGAAAGAACCCCCTTCAGGTGATCGTGCAGCGGGCAGGGGCCACTGTCGGCGCGGTTGGTGCGCCAAAGCAGACAGTGCTGAAACAGTCTCGGTCCTTCCACACCCTCCAGGACTTGGCGGATCGAGATCTCCTCCGGTGCGCGCGCCAGCGCATACCCATGGCCTCGACCCGGCGCGGCGACGAGCAGCCCGTAGCGCACGAGCCTCTGGAAAACCTTGGCCAGGTATGCGGCGGGTGTGGATTGGGTCGCGGCGATGTCGGCGAGCGAGACGGCCTCACCCCGGGGATGCGAGGCCAGAACCGTCAACCCGCGAAGGGCGTACTCGCTTCCTCTGGTGAGGTGCATCCTGGATAATCCGGACCCGGGTTATTCAAAGAATGCGAGCTGCGGAGTGAGCGTTCCTTAAGATGTTTGTGAAGGGGCTTTCATCCTCCGGCGCCGGTGCGAAGAGCGCCATGTTGTCCCCATGGTCCCTACACTCTCCTCAACGGTCCACTGCCTCGGCGCGACCTCCAGCCAGTGACCAATTACAGGCCAGGCTCAGGCACCCCAGCGGCCCGTGGGTCCCGGCAACGGGACACATACGAAGGAATGCATGCCGCGCGCGGTCAGTTGGCGACGCAGGAAACGGGGGTCTGGATCCAGCGCGGCCCAGCAGCCTACCGCGGTTCAGCTCTTGGGAATCTCTTTTTCGGGATCCACGAACGGCTTCCGCACCACCGTCAGCGCTGCCTCGCCGTGCGGCACGTCGGCCACCAGCGTGGTCCCGAGCGCGGCGTGCTCCACGGGCACGTGGGCGTAGCCGATGTTCTTCTTGAGCCGCGGCGAGTAGACGGCCGACGTGATGAAGCCGGTGGTTTCGCGCCCGTTCCGTACCGGCCACCGGGTCATGTTGAGATCGAGCTTGGGGCCCTCGATTTCGACCCCGACGAGCTTGCGCCGCACCCCAGCGGCCTTGATCCGGCGCAGCGCGTCCTTACCGATGAAGTCAGCCTCCTGGTCGAGGCCTACCAGCCAGCCCAGCCCCACCTCATAGGGATTGTTTTCCAGCGTCATGTCGATCCCATAGTTCAGGATCCCGGCCTCGATCCGCCGAATGTCCGAGGGGCCGGTGGGCGCGATGCCGAACGGCTGGCCCGCATCCATGACGCGGTCCCACAGCTCGCCCCCGCGGCTCCCGTCGCGCAGGTAGATCTCGTAGCCCACCTCGCCGGTCCAGCCGGTCCGGGTCACGATGACGGGAATCCCATCGAGCTTTGCCTCGAAGAAGTGGTAGTACGGCATGTCGAGCACGCGTGACCCGAACAACTTCTCCAACACCGGTTTGGACTTGGGACCCTGAATCTGCATGGGCGAGACGTCCGGCTCGCGAATGGTGACCTCCAGCCCCGATCGGTAGGCCACGCCCTTGGCCCACAGCAGCACATCGCTGTCCGCCAGCGCCAGCCAGAAGTGGTTCTCGCCCAGGCGGAGCAACACGGGGTCATTGATGATGCCACCGTCCTCCGCCGTGATCACCACGTACTTGCCCTGGCCCACGGCGCACTGGGTGAGGTCTCGCGGCGTGAGCAGATTGGTGAGGGCGAACGCATCCCGCCCCGTGATCTCCACTTGCCGCTCGACGGCCACGTCCCAGACGGTCACGTCATTCAGGAGCTTCCAGTATTCCTTCTCCAGATCGTCGTAGGCGATCGGCAGGAACATGTGGTTGTAGACCGTATAGCCCCGGCAGCCTGAGCGCAGCGTGGCCTCGAAGTACGCCGACCGCCGCAGCCGGGCGCCGCGCTGGATGAGCGACATGTCGAACAACTTGGGCGTCCTCTTGGGCTTGGTGCTCGTCGGCATAGTCCTCTCGCGGTGGCCACAGGTCGGCAATGGCAGGAATCGGCCGGGGAATATCGAACAAGGTATGCCGAAGGTCAAAAGTCGCCAATTCGAGATTCAAGATTCCTGGTTCGACATTCAACCTTCGCCCGTCTTCCGGCTTCCCCGAGTCCCGCCGTAGATTGTGCCGCGCCTATGCTCCGCACCACGCCCTTTCACTCGCGCACCGCGCTCCTGTGCCAGGCGCAGAACTGGCGTCGCTGGGCGGGGTGCGTCGTCGCCAGCTCGTACGAGCTGAGCCACGACCGCGAGTACTGGGCCATCCGCAGCGCGGCGGCGCTGCTGGACGTGTCCCCGCTCTACAAGTACCTGGTCCGCGGGCCAGATGCGGCGCGGCTGCTGGATCGCATCGTCACCCGGGACATCCGGCGGTGCGCCGTGGGGCAGGTCATGTACACGCCCTGGTGCGACGAAGCGGGCAAGGTGCTGGATGACGGGACGATCACCCGCCTGGACGAGGACCTGCTCCGGCTCACCGCGGCCGAGCCGAATCTCCGGTGGCTACACGAAAACAGCGCCGGACTGGACGCGACGATCGACGACGTGTCCGACTCGACGGCGGCGTTGGCGGTGCAGGGACCCGCGTCGCGCGCCATCCTGCGAGACGCGCTGGAGGCCGACCTCGATAGCCTTCGCTTCTTTCGAGCCACCAGGGCCCAAGTGCGCGACATCCCGCTCACCATCACCCGGACCGGCTACACCGGCGATCTGGGGTATGAGCTGTGGTTCGACGGCCGGCACGCCGAGCGGATGTGGGACCACCTGATCGCGGCAGGGCAACCCTACGGACTCACCCCGGCCGGCATGCTGGCGCTGGATATCGCCCGGATCGAGGCTGGTCTGATCCTCATTGACGTGGACTACGTTCCCGCCCGCAAGGCGTTGATCCTGGCCCGCACGTCTTCCCCGTTCGAATTGGGCCTCGGGTGGACGGTGCGGCTGGACAAGGGTTACTTCGTGGGCCAGCGCGCGCTCCGGGCGGAGCAGGCCCGTCCCCCTACGTGGCAGCTGCGGGGCCTGGAGATCGAGTGGGACGCGCTGGAGCGGCTGTATGCCGAGGCCGGGTTACCGGTAGAGCTCCCAGCCGCGGCCTGGCGCACCAGCGTCCCGGTGTACGCCGGCGATGAGCAGGTGGGTTACGCCACCAGCGGGTGCTGGTCGCCGCTCCTCAAGCAGTACATCGCCCTGGCCCACGTTCGGGCCCCGCACACGGCGCCGGGGACCAGCCTCGCGATGGAGGTGACTGTGGAGCACCGCCGCCGCCGCGCCCCGGCCCGCGTGCGCGAGCTGCCGTTCTTCAACCCGGAGCGAAAGCGCGCATGAAGCGCGCCGGTTTCGACGCCATCGTGATCGGCGGCGGCCACAACGGGCTGGTCAACGCCGCCTACCTGGGGCGAGCCGGGCTCCGCGTGCTGGTGCTCGAGCGCCGCCATCTGGTGGGCGGCGCCGCCGTCACGGAAGAGGTGTTCCCGGGCTTCAAGTACTCCGTGTGCTCCTACGTGGTGAGCCTGCTCCGGCCCGAGATCATCCGTGATCTCGACCTCCCGGCGTGCGGGCTGGAGATCCTGCCCCTGGAGAGCACCTTCACGCCGCTCCCCAATGGCGACTACCTGGTGCGGTGGGCGGACCACGATCTCACCCGGCGGGAACTGTACCGGCACTCGCCGCGCGACGCCGACGCGTACGACGAGTTCGGGCGCCTGATGCACCAGCTGGCGTTCGCCGTCAAGCCGGTACTGGGGATGATCCCGCCCGACGTCACGTCGTTCGCTCCGAGCGACCTGGCCGGGCTGCTCCGGTTGGGGCGATACGTCCGCGGCCTGGGCGCCGACCGGTTCCATGCCCTGGTGAAGCTCATGACCATGAGCGCCGCGGACTACCTGGAAGAGTGGTTCGAGACCGAATCCCTCAAGGCGACGATGTCGGCCAGCGGGATCATCGGCACCTTCCTGGGCCCCCGCTCACCCGGGACCGCGTACGTGCTGCTCCACCATTACCTGGGCGAGATCGACGGCGTGTTCCGCGCCTGGGGCTTCGCGCGTGGCGGGACGGGCGCCGTGAGCAACGCGATCGCCACCGCCGCAGAGCGCCGGGGTGTCACGCTTCGGACCGGCGCCGCCGTGGCCCGTGTGATCACGCGCGGAGGGCGCGCGCGGGGCGTGGTGCTGGAAAGCGGCGAGCAGATCGGGGCAAGGGTGGTGGTGTCGGCACTCGACCCCAAGCGCACCTTCCTGGAGCTGGTGGATCCGGCGGAGCTGCCGGGTGAGCTGGTCGCAGACATTCGCCGGTTCCGGATCCGTGGGTCCTCCGGAAAGGTGAACCTGGCATTGAGCGAGCTGCCCGACTTCACCTGCCTGCCAGGATTCGGGCCGCATCTCCGTGGTGCCATCTCCATCAGCCCGAGCGTGGAGTACCTGGAGCGCGCCTACGACGACGCCAAGTACGGCGCCTTCAGCCGCCGCCCGTACCTGGACATCGTGATTCCTTCGCTGATCGATCCCGGGATGGCGCCTCCCGGCAAGCACGTGATGTCCATCTTCGTGCAGTACGCGCCCTACCAGCTGAACGGCGGGTGGACCGATGCGCGGCGGGAAGCCTTCGGCGACACGGTGATCGACACGCTGTCGCAGTTCGCGCCCAACCTCAAGAGCGCCATTCTGCACCGGCAGGTGCTGACCCCGGCGGACATGGAGCGGGAGATGGGCTTGACCGAGGGCAACATCTTTCACGGCGAGCTGTCGCTCCACCAGCTGTTTTCGCTCCGGCCCGCGACGCGCTGGGCTCAGTACCGCACGCCCATCGCGGGCTATTACCAGTGCGGGTCCGGGACCCATCCCGGCGGCGGGATCTCCGGCGCACCCGGCCGGCTCGGCGCGCTCCGGATCTTGAAGGATCTCCGCCAATGAGCGCGCCGTTCGACGCGATCGTCATCGGGGCAGGGCATAACGGGCTTACGGCCGCCGCCTACCTGGCGCGCGCGGGGTTATCCGTGGTGGTGGTCGAGCAACGCGACGTCATCGGTGGCGCCACGGTGACCGAGGAGTTCCATCCCGGGTTTCGGGTGGATACGTTCGCGCATCGGATGGGCCCGTTCTCCCCCCGCGTTTTCGAGGACCTGCGCCTGAGGACCTATGGGCTCGAGATGGTCTGGCCGGATCCCGCACGCGTGGCGATGGCGGACGGCCGCGCCCTGTCGCTGTTTCGTGATCCATCCCAGACCGCCGAGGCGATTCGGCCGTTTTCTTCCGGCGATGCCGCCCGCTGGCCGGCGTTCTGCCGGACCGTTGCCGACGCGGCGCGCCTGGTTGACGCAGTGCGGCAGAGCCAGCCCCCCCGGCTGCCGGATCCCGGGCTTCGCGACCTGCTCCGGCTCGCGGCGATTGGCCTGGGACTACGCCGGCGCGGCAAGCGGGCGATGGCCGAGACCCTGCGCCTGCTCCCCATGTCGCTGGCCGACCTGCTCGACGACTGGTTCGAGAGTGATGTGCTCAAGGGGGCCGTCGCCGGAGCAGGCCTCCCGGGCCTGATGCAGGGGCCACGCGGCGCCGGGACGGCGTACGCCCTGCTGCACCACCTGGCGGCGGGCGAGGCTCCCGGCGGCGTGACCCTGGTCCGCGGCGGGACGGGCCGAGCGGCCGAGGCGCTGGCCGGCGCGGCCCGGGCCGCAGGGGTCGAGATTCGGACCTCGGCGCCGGTGGAGCGCATCGGGGTGCGTTCGGATGCCGCCGTGGAGGTGGTGCTGGCCGGCGGTGAGGTGATTCCGGCCCGACGCATTCTGTCCAGCGCGGACCCCAAGCGCACGTTCCTCACGCTGGTGGGACCTGAAGCGCTCGACCCGGCCTTCGTGCGACAGGTCCGCCACATCCGGATGCGAGGAGCCTGCGCCAAAGTGCACCTGGCTCTCGGTGAGCTGCCGCGGTTTCCCGGGATCGGAGGCGGAGACGCGGAGTTGCGGGGCGCGGTCATGGTGGCGCCCGGCCTGGACTACTTGGAGAGGGCTTTCGACGACGCCAAGTACGGCGGCGTCTCCGAGCGGCCGTTCTTGGAAGCCGTGATCCCGACGCTCACGGACCCGAGCCTCGCACCACCCGGCCGTCATGTCATGTCGATCCTGGTGCAGTATGCCCCATATCACCTCAAGGCCGGCGCGTGGGAGGCGGCTCGGCGTGAGGCGCTGGGCGATGCCGTAGTGGCGGTCCTGGCGGAGTACGCGCCGAACCTCCCAGCGGCCGTCCTGCACCGGCAGGTGTTGACCCCGCTCGACCTGGAGCAGCGGTTGGGTCTCACCGAAGGCAACATCTTCCAGGGCGAGATGGCGCTGGACCAGCTGTTCTTCATGCGGCCCGTGCCGGGCTGGGCCCGCTATGGCACGCCGGTTCGGGGGCTCTATCTGTGCGGCGCCGGCGCCCATCCGGGGGGCGGCGTCACCGCCCTGCCAGGATACCACGCGGCGCGCGCGGTGCTTCGGGACATGAGCGCCTCGTGACCGAGCTCCGGCGCGAGCTCACCCTGCTCGACGCCACCATGATCAATGTCGGGACGATGATCGCTTCGGCGATCTTCATCGTTCCCGCGACGGTGGCCGCCAGCCTGCCCAACCCGTCCCTCATGCTGCTGGTCTGGGTGGCTGGTGGCGCGGTATCGCTGTTGGGGGCCCTGTGCGTCGCCGAGCTGGGCGCGGCGCTCCCCGAGGCAGGCGGGATCTTCGTCTATCTGGAACGGGCGTATGGCCCGGTCTGGGGCTTTCTCTATGCCTGGACGGCGGCGCTCATCATCAACCCCGCGTCGGTGGCGGCCATCGCGGTGGGATTCGCCACCTATGTGGGGTTTTTCGTCCCGCTGGGGAGCGCCGCCGTCAAGGCCGTAGCCGTCGGGTCCATCGTGGCCCTGACTGCGGTCAACTGTCTGGGGCTCAAGCTTGGCGCTCGGGTGCAAAACGTGCTGACGCTGCTCAAGATCGGCGCGTTGGGGGCCCTGGTCGGGTCTGCGTTGTTGCTGCCGGGAGGGTCGGCCGAGCATTTCCGGCCCTTCTTCCCGGGGGGGAATCTGGCCGGTCTCGCCGGTGCATTCAGTGTGGCCATGGTGGCCGTGCTCTGGGCGTACGACGGCTGGATCGAGATCACCTACGTGGGGAGCGAAGTGCGAGACCCCGGACGGACGCTCCCGCGCTCCATCGCGATCTCGGTGTTCCTAGTCGTGGGGCTGTACGCGTTGACCAACGCCGCCTACCTGTACGTCTTATCTCCGCACCGGATGGCGCAGTCGTCGCTGGTGGGGTCGGACGCCGCCATGGTGCTGATCGGGCCGTTGGGTGCGGCGTTGGTGGCCGGCGCGATCATCGTCTCCACGCTGGGCGCCAACAACGGCATCGTGTTGACGTCGGCGCGGATCCCGTACGCGGTGAGTCGGGCGGGGTTGTTCTTCCGCTGGATGGGTGGGGTGCATCCGCGCTTCCACACTCCCAACGCGGCGCTGCTGACCCAGGGAGCGGTAGCGGCGGCGTTCGCGCTCACCGGCACGTACGACCAGCTATTCACGTACGTGGTGTTCGCGTCCTGGATGTTCTACGGCATGTCGGCGGCGGCCGTCATGCGACTCCGCGCGGTCGCTCCCCAGCTGCCGCGACCGTACCGGGTGTGGGGGTATCCGGTGACACCGATGGTGTTCATCGCGTTTGCGCTGTGGTTGGTGGCGAGCACCATCACGGAGTCGCCACTCGAGTCCGGGATCGGAGGGGCGATCATCCTCGCCGGCGTTCCGGTGTACCGCTACTGGCGGGGTCGGAGGAACGGTGGATCCGGAGAAGCTTGAAGTTCCCTTCGACGTTCATCATACCCGGTTCAGCATTTGACATTCCCCACGCCGGCTCATCCGGCAAACCGGTCGTGCCGGAATTCGTCGATCAGCGCATCCACCACGGCGACCAGCGAGCCCTCTCGCGCGTAGACCCGCCGCTGGCGCTCGTAGCTGCCGCCCTGTTGCAGCGGCCGCGCCAGGCCCTGGAGCTCCTCGCGGGCCCCGATGCGCTCGGCGTGGGGCGCCAGCTCGGTGAGGATCGAGTCGAGGTCGTTGCGCAGGAGCACCGTTTGCCCGCGGTCGTCCACCACGGCCTCCGCCTCCAGCCCCCAACGTGAGGCGCGCCATTTGTTCTCGCGGACCGCCCAGTACGGCTGGGTCCGCAGCCGGCCCGTCGGCTGGCGGTACTCCTCGTCGATCCAGGCGGCCAGGCTGTGAAGCAGCGCCACGATGGCCACCGTCTCGGATAACGTGGGCGGGCAGTCCGCGATTCGCACCTCCACGGTCCCGTAGCCGGGACTGGGCCGGATGTCCCACCAGATGTCCTTGACGGAGTTGATGGCGCGCGAGGCGATCATGGCGTCGAACGCGTACTCGAACTCCTGCCAGGTGTCGAACACACAGGGGTGGCCCGCCGTGGGCAACGCCTCGAAGATGGTGATGCGGGACGACGCCAGGCCGGTATCCTGCCCCTGCCAGAACGGTGAGCTGGCCGACAAGGCCAAGACATGAGGCAAATACGGTGTCAGGCCATTGATCAGGGCCATGGCATGGGGCCCGTCCCGCGCCCCGATGTGGGCGTGCATGCCGAAGATCATCAGCCTGCGGGCGATCCATCGGTTGCGGTCGATCAGGCCCTGGTATCGCTCCGCGGGATAGACGATGCGATCGCTATAGCGCGCGAACGGGTGCGAGCCGGAGGACGCCAGCTCCACGCCGACCTCCTCGCACGCCCGCCGCACCAGGGTCACCGTTGCTTCCAGCTCCCGGCGGACCTGACTCACATCCCGGCACACGCCGGTGCTCACTTCCAACATCGACTGGAAGATCTCCGGCCGGACGTTCGGGTGGTCCGGACCGAGGCGCTCGAGCACGCGCCCGCAAGCGGGGGACAGATCCCGGGACTGGGGGTCCAGCAGCTGGAGCTCCAGCTCGACGCCCAGCGTCAGATCGGGGGAGTGAGCGAAGGGGAGGGGCATCAGTCGGACGCACCGGCCACGAGTTTGCGCCACGCGACTTCGGCGATGGCGGCGTCCTGGGCTCCCACGCCCGTGAGATCGCAGATGATCAACTCGTCTCCTTCGCGCCCCGGTTTCTTGCCGGCGACGACGTCGCCCAGCTCGGCGTACACGCGGGCCGGGTCCAGCAGCCCATACCGCACCGCGTGGTGGATCTCGCCGAGCTCCAGGCATTGGCTCAGCCGGTCGGCGATCACCTTGTCGGCTCGGGCCAGGCACTCGGCGGCCAGCTCCTGCTTCTCCGGTCCGTCCGAGCCCACGGCGATCACCGTGACGTGAGGCGCCAGCCAGCCAGCTTCGACGACCGGTCGCCGACTCGGCGTGGTGGTGATCACCAGGTCGGCGCCGCGAACTGCCTCTTCCGGCGCGGGGACGGCTCGGAACGGCACACGGAGCTGGTCCGTCATCTCACGGCAGTACTGCTCGACGTGTTCGCGTGTGGGACTCCAGGCCGTCGTTTCTCTCCAGCGCCGAACCAGGGAGAGGCAACGGGCCTGGTGGCGCGCCTGAATCCCGCTGCCGAGGATCGCTACCTTCCCAAGCTGCTCGCGAGCAAGGTGCCGCGCGGCCAGCGCGCCCGCGGCGCCGGTGCGGAGATCCGTCAGATACGCGTTGTCGCGCAGCAACGCGAGGGGGAAGCCGGTGGCCGCGTCGAACACCAGGAACAGGCCGGCTCCGGTCGGCAGGTTGCGCGCGGCGTTGTGGTAGAACCCGGTCGCGACTTTCAGCGCGAAGATCGGCGACCCCCGAAGATAGGCGCCTTTCACGTGCACTTTCCGGGCCCACGGCGGCGCGAAGCTCCCGTTCTTCCACGATCTTCATGCCTGAGCCGCTCCTCCCTGTGACGCGCGTGCCTCGATCGACCCATGCAACTTGCGGCCGGATAACCAGTTGACGCTTTGTTGAGGCGCTGCTCCCAGATTAGCTCCGCGAATTCGGTGCCGGCAGTCTGGCTCTCTGGCTCCGCCCCCAATCAAGCGAAGCGACAGCGGCCAGTCCCGAGACCCCAGGCTGCCGGCACCCACGCCGCGTTCGGCTTCCATCACCCCCGGCCCTCCGTTATTCTGTCGGCATGTCGGCCCGCACCAGGCTGGAGGCGCTGGTCGCCACGTACCGGTCCATGCTGGTGGGCTATTCCGGCGGCGTGGACTCGGCGCTCCTCGCCGTGGTGGCCCGGCGGGCCTTGGGACGGGACCGCGTGGTCGCGGCCCTGGGCATCTCGGCGTCTTATCCGAAGACGCAGCACCACCAGGCGCTGGCAGTCGCGCGGCAGTTCGATCTCCAGGTGCTCGAGATACCCACTGACGAACTGGACGACGCCGACTATGTGGCCAATGCGCCGAGCCGCTGCTATTTCTGCAAGCGGGAGCTGTGGGGCAAGCTGACCGCCGCCGCGCGGGCCCGCAAGATCGCGATCGTGGCCGACGGCACCAACGCCGACGATCTAGGCGAGCATCGCCCCGGCCTCGAGGCGGCTGCCGAGTACCAGATCCGGTCGCCGCTGGCCGAAGCCGGCTACACCAAGGCCGACGTGCGGGCCGAGGCGCACGAACTGGGCATCCCCGTCTGGAACGCCCCCGCGGCGCCCTGTCTCTCGAGCCGGATCATGTACGGGTTGAGCGTCACACCGCGCCGGCTCCGGCAGGTGGAAGCCGGCGAGGAGTTGCTGCGCTCGGTGGGCGTCGAGGGCGATCTCCGCGTGCGGCACCGCGGCCCCGAGGCACGAATCGAAGTGGAGCCGTCGCAGTTCGACCGCGTCCGGGCTCACCGGGGGCGGCTGGTTGCGCGTTTCCGCGAGTTGGGCTTCGCCCAGGTGACGCTCGATCTCCTCGGCTATCGTCGGGGCAGCCTGCTCGCCGCCGCCGCGCCCAAGCTCGAAGTGCTGGCAGAAGGCCGCTAGGCGGCATGCGCCTGTTCATTGCCATCAACCTCCCGCCGGACCTGCGCCAGCGCCTGTGGGAGGCGGCCGAGCCGCTGCGCACGGCCGGCTATCCGGTCCGCTGGGTGGCGCCGGACGGCGTGCATCTGACGCTCAAGTTCCTGGGTGAAGTGAAGCCGGACCGCGAACCCCAGGTGGTGGTGGCGATCGGCCTGGCCGTTCAGGGCGCCAAGCGGTTCACGCTGTCGGTGGGCGGGTTCGGCGCGTTCCCATCGCTCTCCCGCCCGCGCGTGGTCTGGGCCGGCTGTGAGCCGGTGCCCGCGCTGGAGCTGCTGCAGCACCGGGTGGAACAGGAGCTGGAGCGGCTGGGGTTCCCGCTCGAGGGCCGGGCGTTCCACCCGCACCTGACCCTGGGCCGCGCTCAGCGTGACGCGCGGGCCGGCGCGTTCCGCGATCTCGAAGATCGGATGGACGCGCTGACGTTCACCGGGGAGAGCATGGTGGAGTCCGTGGATCTGATGGAGAGCCAGCTGGCACGAGACGGGGCCCGCTACACTCGGCGTCACGCCGCGCTGCTGGCCGGCTGATGGCCGAGGGCGGATGTC
Source organism: Gemmatimonadota bacterium (assembly GCA_016180765.1). GTDB lineage: Bacteria > Gemmatimonadota > Gemmatimonadetes > Gemmatimonadales > GWC2-71-9 > JACPAP01. Next base: position 1,644 of record JACPAP010000262.1, on the reverse strand, counting down.
TCAAGAACCTGCTGGCCGGCATCGGGTGCCTGACCGTGGCCGCGGCGGGCGGTATCGCCGGGTGGCACTACCGCGCGCAACTCGGCGGGTTGTATCGCTCCATCGTGGAGCGGGAGTCCCCGGCTTCGTCTCCGCTCTCCGGCGCGGACTCCGTCCCGAGCACGGGCCGGCCCTCGGCCGAAGCGTTCGAGGCCGCGCGGCGCAAACAGGAGGCGATGGCGCGGCGGGGCGGGCCGGCGTACGTGACGTTGTCGGCCGATGAAATGGCGTCGTTCATCGCCGTGGGCTTGGGCCCTGCCGGCCGGGCCGCGCTGGATTCGATCGAGGTCACGCTGCACGAAGACCGCTTCGAGGTTCGGGCCCTGCTCAACACCGAGCTGCTCGGTGCCGCGCTGCTTCGCCCGCTGGCCGGGATCCTGAGCGCGCGGGAGCCGGTCCGGGTCTCGGGCGGGGCGCGCGTGGCGGCGGTGGGCGCCGTGGCGTGGGAGCCGGACTCGTTCGTGGTGCGATCCTTCCCGTTTCCCCGATCGGCGGTGCCGCTCCTGGTGAACCAGCTGACGAGACGGCCGGACGGGATCGTCCCGATCCCCGTCCCGGCCACCGTGGGCGACCTGCGGATTCGACCGAGCGGAGTCACATTCTATCGGCGGGCGGACGGATGATCGGTAAACGGAGCTCCGTGCGCGTCATACGTTTCCCGTTTCCCCTTTCCCGTTTCCCGTCCCCCGCGATTCACCTGGATGGAGGGAGCCGATAGCCGATGGCGCGTAGAGTTCTCGTCGTCGACGACGAAAAAGGCGTGCGCGAGGCGCTGCGCCAGCTGCTGGAGTACGAGGGGGTCGAAGTCCGCACCGTGACCTCGGGGCCCGAGGCGTTGGAGATGTACCCGGAGTTCCACCCCCACCTGGTGCTGCTGGACGTGAAGATGGCGGGCCTGGACGGGCTCGAGGTGCTGGCCCAGCTCCGAGAGCTGGATCCGCGGGCCCAGGTGGTCATGATCTCCGGGCACGCCACCATCCAGACGGCGGTCGAGGCCACCCAGCTTGGCGCCTACGACTTCCTGGAGAAACCGCTCGACACCGACCGCATCCTGGTGACGCTCAAGCGCACCTTCGCCCACCTGGACCTCGCCTCGGAACACGAACGGTTGCGGGCCACGGTGGGCGAGCCCTACGAAATCGTGGGGCAGAGTTCCGCGATCCGCGAGCTGCTCCAGCGCATCGAGAAGGTGGCTCCGACCAACGCCCGCGTCCTGATCGTGGGCGAGAACGGCAGCGGAAAGGAGCTGGTGGCCCGGGCCGTTCACGCCGCCTCGCCTCGCGGGGACCAACCGTTCGTGGAGGTCAACTGCGCCGCGATCCCGAGCGAGCTGATCGAGAGCGAGCTGTTCGGTCACATGAAGGGATCGTTCACCGGCGCGTTCGTGGATCGCTCGGGGAAGTTCGAGCAGGCGGACGGCGGCACCCTGTTCCTGGACGAGGTGGGCGACATGAGCCCGGCGACCCAGGCCAAGGTGCTGCGCGCGCTCCAGGAGGGCGTGGTCACCCGGATCGGCGCCGCCAAGTCCATTCAGGTGGACGTGCGGGTCATCGCCGCGACCAACAAGACGCTCGAGGACGAGATCGCGGCCGGGAGATTCCGCGA